>CAYGQU010000007.1:0-5745 GCA_964352045.1 uncultured Planctomycetaceae bacterium | reverse complement strand
GTTCCAGTGCTAACTTGTGGTTCGGATTCGGGAGACAGCCAAAATTTTGTTGTTACGTCCCAGACGCCCACTTCTTGCTCAAGCAGTTTGTGATGCCTCGTTGGTTCAGGAAAATCTTGGGAAAACAGGGCTGGGTTGCTAGCAATTAGGGCAACAAACAGTATTCCTCCAAAGAAGGGCGAAAAAAACGACTCGATTTTTGTTTGGTTCATTGGAAAAACCCCAAGAAAGTATGAAAATGTGTACACCACCAAAATATTAAATCTTGTTGGGTTCGCAGACGCAAGTTCTTATGCTTAGAAAGAAAATTTTTTTATGGCTGGGTAGCACCAAAGGCAACGCCAACCTAAACACGGCATTCAATCTGTGTTGAAACACCGTCTTAACAGGGTGAACGAGCCTAAATAGCATGAAAGTGCGAGACATCCTGTCGCATCCTAGGCGAAAGGTTGTTGTCGGGTGGGCGTTGAAGCCGATGCTATTCGTTAGATATTTGGTGGGGTCGGCGTTGACCCCCTCTGGGTGAGTTAGTACGCTTCGCCCACGACCCTCTGGCAGGATGCCATCTGGTCGCAAGACAGCCCCTTCGGGGGCTACTTAACTAGCCCTTCACTGCGAACACCACGTTCCAACACAGGGAGCCCACGATGGCTACATTTGGCAAGGATGCCAGCTCGACTGCTGCAAATAATACAGGTTTGTCCCTCTCAACGGGCGATAAGCCTTCGGATGAACGCCAGCGTTCTCAAGAAGAACTCCCCGTGCCGCTTCTCGATATTGGGCGACAAAACACGCCACTCCGCGAAGAGACACTCGCTGCCATTGCTGAGGTTTGTGATACCGGTGCCTTTGTCAAAGGCCCTGCTTGCCGTGATTTGGAAGCTACCGTCGCTGAGATGTGCGGGACAAAGCATGCTGTGGGATGTGCGTCGGGAAGTGATGCGTTGCTGCTGCCACTGATGGCACTTGGTATTGGGCCAGGCGATGAAGTCATCATGCCGAGCTTCACCTTCTTTGCAACCGCAGGAAGTGTAGAACGCCTTGGAGCCAAGCCAGTCTTCGCCGACTTGCTTCCCGAGACTTTTAATATGGACCCTGCCGACGTGGTGCGGCGAATTACGCCGGCAACGAAGGCGATCATGCCCGTTCATCTATTTGGCCAATCGGCCGATATGCCTGCGATCATGGAAATCGCCAATACGCACGGATTGCCTGTGATCGAAGATGCTGCCCAAGCGATTGGAGCAAGCTGCGATGGTCAACCAATCGGTGGTCTCGGGCTAGCCGGTTGCATTAGCTTCTACCCGACAAAGAACCTGGGTGCCTTTGGCGACGCAGGGATGATTACCACCAACGATGGCGAACTAGCCGACAAGATGCGAATCTTGTGCGATCATGGTCAAAGTCCTCGCTACCATCATTCACTTGTCGGTTTGAATAGCCGACTCGATACAATGCAAGCAGCGGTATTGAATGTCAAGATCAAGCATCTTAACGAGTACGCTGCTGCTCGAACTCGGCACGCGAAACGCTACGAAGCGATGTTCACGACAGGTCCTGCTGCTGGTGTGGTAGAGGTGCCTCGCGAAGCACATGGCTGCCCAAGCGTTTGGAATCAGTACACGGTTCGGGTGCCTGGTGGTCGTCGTGACCAATTGCAAAAGTACTTAGCCGATAAAAAAATCGGTTCAGCAATCTACTATCCTATTCCTTTGCATATGCAAGAGTGCTTCTCAAGCTACGGTTATCATGTGGGTGATTTGCCGCATACCGAGTTAGCAGCCCAAGAGGTTCTCTCGCTGCCAGTCTTCCCTGAGCTTTATCCAGAAGAGCAAGAACGCGTGATTGATGCAGTGAACCAGTTCGCATTGGAAGTATCGACACCGCGTCGTATGGCTGCTTAGCAGGATCTACTAAGGCTACGAATCAGTTGGGCTTTAATTTGCTGATTCGATAAAAGATGTAAATAAAAAAAGGCTCGTTAGATGAAAATCTAACGAGCCTTTTATATGTCATTAAGCCGATTGATTTACTCTTTAGCTCTCTCAACTTTTTCTTCCCGTTTTGTTGGCGTTAGGGCGATGGATAAACCAAGTATCACACAGAGCAAAACAAGAAACCAAGAAAGGTTATAGCCGCGCTCTCCTTCCTCAGATTGAGCCAACAGGAGCATTGAGAATAACCAACTTGGCAAGGTGCCTTGCGCGGCAAGCATCGAAGTGGAAATAAAGCTAAGCATGTTCAAATAAGATTGTCAGAAGCCGTGGCGGTATTATTACACAAAAATCATGTTTATTTATTGTAACTCGTGAAACCCCCAATTAGCAAATCACCTTTCCTGTACCCGAGGGACGGTTTGAAGCAGGGGACTTGGACTTAATTGCCGGTATTTTGCCCATCGGCCGTGCGGCAAGCAAATCGCGAAGGGGTCTTGCAATCTGTCGAAATTTGGCTGTTGGAACCGATATGGTCTCCCAGCTTGTTGATAAGGTTTGGGAGGCGAGCCAGTAATCGTACAACCGGACTGCGACAAAGGCATATGCTTGATTGCGAAAGTAATGAACTTGTTCGACAGGCACGGGAGATCGCTCACCGACAAGCTGATAGGTAAAAACTAGCGCCGCATCAAAACCCTTGCCGAATCGATTGCACCACCGGTCGAGAGAATCGATTTCATCGCGAGTTGTCCAATTACGCCAATACTGGCTCCCAGAAGGAAAGCGTCGGCCTTTGATATCAATGAGCCATTGGGTTTGATTTAAGGTGGTTGGAATAAGAATATTTTGCTGATTCTTGTTTTTCAATTCGCATGCATCGAGTCCACAAGCTTTGCGCGTGTTGGGAACTCCCTCTATATTCTTACTATCTTTGTTGGTTTTTTGAAATTCCTGATCGGGTGAGAGAATGAAATCAAGATTCTTTAGAGTTCCTTCTCGCTCAATCGCTCTTCTCTGCTCATTGACGGCAACATAAGGAATTCGCTCAGCGCGAAGATAATCTTCAAAGGCAGCTTCGTAGTGGTTGTGTCGTTTGACCATTTGTAATTGAATCCGACTTGCAACAAAAATTCGCCGACAAAGATATTCTTCATAAACTAGATTATCAAAAACTTATCTGAAAAGTAGATTACGAGAGAAATTTGATGCAAATGGGTAGAATCGAACTAGTTATTTGATGTGAAAAACCTAATTCGTAAGGCCCTCTCGGATTACGCTCTGTTGTGGCTCGAATCGTGGACGAACGAATGCGTTCTTCAGCCCATGCAGCAGACAAAAGGACTTCCAGCGGGTGGTAATTCAGTAAGTTAGCATCTTTAAGAAAGAGGCGTCAAAATCTGTTTAAGAAGTTCTACAAGCTCAGCAGCACCGTTGTTCATCGAAACGGTCGAGCTTTCTCCCGTGGCAAGGACTTTGACCTGACACACTTCCGTCGCCAATTCATCGGGGCCAGCAATCAGCGCGACCCGAAATCCTTTCTTGTCAGCGTACTGAAGTTGTTTGCCAAGCTTCTTTGGCTCGGGATAGAGTTCAACTGATATCCCGGCTCGACGAACCATCGAGGCGATGCGAACGTAATCATCGAGCCGCTGCTTGTCGAAGAAGACGACCATGGCATCTGCCGGTGTCTTCGCTTCGGGAAGCAAGCCGAGCGTTTCCATGGCACTGAGCAGCCGATCCAAGCCGAGCGACGCCCCTATGCCGGGCAATTCTTGCTTGGTGTAGAGATCGGCAAGGTTATCGTAGCGACCCCCGCTGGCGACGCTACCAATTTCGGGCAGGTCATCAAGCAAGGTTTCAAGTACCAGACCTGTATAGTAATCGAGTCCGCGAGCAATCGAAGGATCAATGCAGATGATCCCTTCGGTAGCGCCGCCCGCTTTAACGCCGGCAAGGACTTCTCGCAATCGGGCAACTGCCAATTCTCCCTTGGTGTTTCCCTCAATCAGCATACTAATCTTTTCAATTAGCGAATCGTTGTCTCCCGAAAGCGAGGCTAGCGCAATGAGTTGATCCGCTTGCACGTCGGTCGCTTTGGCAACGTCTCGCAATTCAGCCCGAACTTTTTCTTCTCCCATTTTAGCGAGCTTATCGAGGGTGCGTAAAACCGAGGTTGATTCTTCGGCAAGCCCTGTTTTTTCAAGTAGGCCATTCAGAACGCCACGATGATTTATGCGAATCGAGAATCGTTCAAACCCGATTGCGTGTAGTAGATCATGGACTACCAGTACCGTTTCGATGTCGGCTGCGACGCCTGTCGTGCCAATCGTATCAAAATCGCATTGCATAAATTCACGATAGCGGCCGCGCTGAGTGTTCTCACCTCGCCATACGCTAGCGATATGGTATCGTTTGAAGGGAATCCCTAAACTTTGGGCGTGCTGTGCTGCAAAACGTGCAAGGGGCACCGTTAGGTCAAACCGTAGTCCAACATCGCGCCCCCCGTGGTCCTGAAATCGGTACAGTTGCTTGTCGGTCTCGTCCGATCCCTTGCCAGTAAGGATTTCAAGATACTCTAGCGCGGGCGTGTCGATCGGAGCAAAACCATAAGAGCGATAGACATCGCGGGCAGTTTCAATCAACCGCTCACGAGGGATCATAACCTCGGGCAGATAATCACGAAAACCTTTGAGCGTGCGAGGTTGGATTCGTTCTGAGTTGCTCATCGATTGCGTGAAGGAGGAGTTAGGAGTAAGTGGTTGGTTGTAGACAAAACCGGCTGGTTACGTTGCTTGGGAATTACCATATAGGCTAGGCAATGACTGCAAGTGGATTAGGTTTGGGGCTTCGAATCGATTTACCTTTCTCAGGGTAAACTGCTTCGGTATATTCCCACACTTGTTCGTGCGTTTCCAAATAGAATTCGTATGTCCAGTCATCGTCGTATTCACAATTTTCAGTCGTATAATCACGACATATTTGTGGACGGGTCTCATAAACGCCACACCGATTATCGTCACCCAGTTTTGTACAAACTGCATGAACAAGCAGGTACCAATCCTCATCTTCCTTGAAGAAGGTGGCACGTTCGTGGAGGACGATCCAACGGATGTACTCCATGTCGGAGCGTTCGGTGGGTGTCTCATAGGGAACAGCAATGTATTGACAACATTTTGCCGTACAGTGTTCGCACAAGTTGCCTCCCTTGGGGAGATCTTTGCGACGTATTTTTTTGACGCCAAAGCGACGGGGAGTTTCCATAATGAGGTAATTCCTTCCTAAGTGGTTGCTCAAGATCACCCTTAGTTTATCACGACAAGCCAGCCAGAGACAGGAGGAACCCGCCTGATTATCGACCGCTAGAATGTGATGGAGTCGGTCAACGCCAAAAAAGCTTCTGTTTTTTCTAGCAGCCGAAGTACGCTGACTTCGTCGGTTTGTTGCCGGACCTCGTTGGCAGTAAACCATCGCACTTCATGCGATTCTTCACTGACGGCTAATTCTTGCTCTTCGGTGCATCGAATTAGATATCGTAGGTCGTGGTGCTCGTGCTCAGGTTCTAGCAAGGAACCATCAGGTCCGTAGCGGGCGGGAATAAGATGAACGTCGATATCCAACAGTCCCTCAGGCAAACAATTACCGACAATTTGCAAGGCACTCAAGCCCTATTCTTCTTCGACTTCCCGAAGTGCAACACAATCAATCTCAGGCTGGCCATCGGCATGTCCGCCCGGTTGCAACCATTTGTTTAGCTTCCGATGATGGAGCAGAAGAAATCGGGAACGGTCATGAGACAACACCCAGCCTA
>CAYGQU010000006.1:0-20581 GCA_964352045.1 uncultured Planctomycetaceae bacterium | reverse complement strand
TTTGATTGCGCGTCACGAGAGGCGGATACGAGGGTATATCTCAACCTTGGTTGCGTTCGATCAAGAAGCGATTGACGATTTGCTTCAAACAACATATCTCGTCGCTTGGCGGAAGCTGCCTACCTTTAGGTACGAACAAACCGAGCCTGATGAAGAGGTGGTTAGATGGATGATCGCCATCGCTCGCCTAGAGACTTTGAATTACTTACGACAGCGAAAAAAACGCATGCCTCTCTCATTCAGCGACTCGTTGTTAAATGAAATTGCAGATGTGCAAGAGCAAGATTGGGACTATTTCCAAGCACGCTGGCGAGCCTTTTCGGGTTGCGTAGAGAAGCTCGATGAAAAGCAAAAGTATCTTATTCAATTACGGTACGGGCAAGGCCTCGCTGTTAACGAGATTGGTAACCGTCAAGGGAAGAGGCCCAACACGGTCGTGGCCACTTTGTGTCGTATTCGAAAACTACTAGATCGCTGCATCCAACTTACTCTTAAAAAGGAAGGTTTCTGTTAATGGACGAACAAGAACTACCTGAAGGCGAAGTGGTCAATAGGCTTGCTAGTAGCAACCCTCACCATGACCCTTTGTACGAGCTGCTGGAGCAACATGTTGTAGTCGGCCTTTCGCAAAGCGATTGGGAAAAACTGGCTCCTCTTTTGGAAGGAGACCAAGATGCTATTCGTCGCTACGCCGAAGCAGTTCATATGCGAGAGCTGCTGCTAGACTACGCAGGTGGCATGCCCCCTTTCAAATCGATTTTGCAGGAAGGGTTTATTTTCGATGAAGCAAGCTCAACCGATTCAATCGATACCGCTTTGCAACCGGAAAAAAAAGCTGAGCAAAACGCAGATATCAGCCAGCTTCCCAAGAGCTACATTCGGTCAAACGATGCCAACTCGAGCTTGAGAATTGGTAAAATCCATGATTCAAATTTATTACAACAGTCGAGTCTGATCTTCAACAACTGGCTGAGTATTGCCTCAGCCGTATGCATAGCTCTATTTGTTGGACTAGCTAGTGGATACTTCATCTCGGAAGGATCACTTATAAGTAGTAATCCGAGCAGCGAGCAAATTGCCCAACTAAGTAAACCTCGTCCTTCAGCTACTCGTTCTTTAGCAGTGCAGGCGTTAGTAGCCAAGGAATCGCTCGGGCGCATCACTGGTTTGTCACCCGAAGCTTCAGCTAACGGGCTTTTACGTTCATTCCAAGTTGGCGAAGAACTACGTCGCGGCGAGGTTGTACAGCTAGTAAGTGGCTTAATGCAAGTAAGCTTCGCCGATGGTCCAATCGCCATGATCCAAGGCCCAGCTGAGTTTTCAGTCGTTGCTGATCGTGGACTCTATGTAAAGCATGGGCACATTAAGACAACCGCCTTGGGTAACTTTGAGTTGCAGACACCATTGGTTCGCATTGACTCACTCGACGCTGAAATCGATGTGGTAGCAGACCGTGACCAATCTACCTCCGTCTACAGCTTTTCAGGTCATGCTGAGGTACATTCGAATTCCAAACGCCTTTCGCAGGGTAAATTGCTACGCAATTTAGATGAAGGGCAAGGGATTCAAGTTAGTCTCTCGTTAAGTAATGCAGAGACTACTTCAAGCAAACCCGATCTCCTTAAAAATGGATCAATCGAATCAGATTTGGTTGTAGAGGATGCTTTGGCGCCCAAAGTCTTGGTAGCTTCTTGGCAAGAAGTCAACAAATCGCTTCATCCCTACGAACAAGAAGTTTTGTCAGACAAACCTTTGGCTTATTGGCCTCTCTACCGAGTGCAGCGAAATCGTCGAGTGCTTGATTTAAGTCAAAATGGTTTTGATGGCCAAGCGGTTGGTGATTGGCCCCTGGAGCTGAAGGAAGTGAAATCAAAGAGAACTCGCGGGGCTTATTTCAGCGGCGAATCGTATATTGAACCTGATTTGAAGCCACCTGTTGATTACAAGACTGGTTTTACTATCGAAAGCTGGGCCAATATTTCTGGTGGCCCTGAATTTCAATCCATCTTTACTTCAAGATGGGTCTTGGGTTCCAACACACCGAACCAACAATGTTTTGGTTTTACTCTCTATGCAGGTGACGACGACCATTGGCAATTCTGGAGTGGATCGGGTGAGTATGGTGCTGAATGGCAAGTCCTTAAAGCACCAGCCAAAGTTAAGCGGCATCAATGGACACATGTAGCGGCTAGTTTCAGTCCCTATCCAGAAGATCAACAACCTGACGAATCGGCAGGGCAATGGGTCGAAGGTCTGGTAGAGCTTTATGTTGGTGGCGAGAAGGTGGCCGAAGCAACACATCGACTCTCCTTAATGGATTTCGAGTGGCCAGCACGTATTGGTGCCGCTGAGTTTGTGCCTAAATCACTGACTTCTTGGCTATTCCAAGGCGATTTACGCGACGTTGCTCTCTACGACTATGTCGTTTCACAAGACCGTATTAAGTTGCATACCAAAGTGGGGGCTTCGGCAATATGAGCAGTAACAGGATTAATTTGGTTTATGCTGAAAGTCATGCCCCTTCAAGGATTCAAAGATCAGGTATGGTACCAAACCATAAGATTAAGAAATGGATCTCGTCAGTTGATAAGATAAAGAAGAGTCGCAAGGGATTTACTCTCGTTGAGTTGCTAGTGGTGATTGCAATCATCGGTATCCTTGTCGCTCTATTGCTTCCTGCCGTGCAATCGGCGCGAGAAGCTGCGCGGAGAACTCAATGTTCGAATCAATTGCGACAGCTTGCTTTGGCATTCCATAATCACCATGACTCTCATAAGCATCTGCCTACAGGTGGTTGGGTTTTTAATTGGCTTGGTTACCCTGAATACGGGTATGGTAAGAATCAGCCTGGAGGTTGGCTTTACAACATACTCCCATTTATTGAAGAAACTACCTTACACGATCTAGGCGATGGACTTACTGGTACGGCACGCGAAGACGCAACTTTACAGCGGGTGCAATCACCTTTTACAGGAATGAATTGCCCAACACGACGTGGGGCAAACGTCTATAATCTTGGTAGTCCTGATCTGCCGTATGCCTATTGTACCACTCCAATTGATGTTTGCAGCAAGTCAGATTATGCAGCCAATGCTGGTGATATGTTTGTGGCAGAGCCAATAGGCCCTAGCTCAGATATCCCCTTCAATGAGACTGTATATGAAACGGCTAAGAATTATGACTGGTCACCCGTATGGAAATCACGGGAGGCAGTCTTGCAAGTCGATGATTCTTTGCCAACTGCCTTGATAAATATTCGAGATGCTACGGGTGTTGTCTACACGCGTTCAGAAGTTGGCTTCCGTAAGATTTCTGATGGAACCTCAAAGGTCTATATGGTTGGTGAGAAATACATGTCTTCTAACCACTATGAAGACGGCTTAGACGAGGGAGATAACGAACCAGGTTTTAGCGGTGGAAATGCCGACACATTACGTGTCACGGTAAGGTTCGTGCTTTTCAACAAGGAAGTTGAACTAGGTTCAGATAGTACCAATGATGCCAACGCAGAATTGAAGTTTGGCTCCGCGCATACATCAGGATTTAATATGGCTTATTGCGATGCTTCCGTTCGCTTCGTCAACTTTGATATTGATCCTGACGTTCATCGTTTGAGAGGCAATCGCTCTGATGGTGAAGTTGTTCCGGATGAATAATTTCGCCCATAGCAAATAATAAAATGTCGAAGAGAACTGGCAAAGAGAATCGTCGAGTTTACCCTTTTTTGATTACAGCTTTGGAGTGCATTCTAATGAACCGATACCTTGTTAATTCTTTGTGCTTGTGTCTTATGGCACTAGTTACGCCAGCGATTGCTGGATCGTATGCTAACATTTCAATTGATGGTGATTATAGTGACTGGGCTAGCATCCCTGCACTTGATGATGACAGTGGTGACAACGCAAGTGGTCCTGATATTGGTATCACGAAGATCGCAAACGATGAAAATTTTCTGTATATCTACAATACTTTTCCAAATGGAACCGAGCTATCGACTTTTACTTCAATTGACTTCGATAGCAACACAGCAACCGGTTTTGACGTTTTTGGACTAGGGCTTATTGGTTCCGAAGCTGCATGGCAAAACGACTTTCCATTCACGCAAGATGCAGCCAACTTCAACAATGGCTCAGGAATGTCGGGTGACTTCTTTGGTTCGGGAGCAGCTTTGTTAGACGACTTTGCTAATGGAACCGAACGCGAACTAGCGATTTCACTTGATATCGTTTTCAACGCTGGTGGCAACGTCTTTGATGATGAGAATTTCGATATCTTGTTCTGGACCGATACGGGTGTTGGTGCAGATGGCATCCCGGCTGGCTTCCCTGGTGATTCCGATCTCAATGGTGACGTTTCTGCTGCAATCAGCTATACGCTTGCTGGTGCACCTGTTCCTGAACCGCTCTCGATTAGTCTTTTGTCGCTATCGTTGGTAGGGTTCGCTGCTATGCGTCGTCGATGAGAATAATGATACTTTAGTTACCGGTGTTGCCTGTGGTGGGCGTATTTTAACGCCCACCGCTAGCAGGCCGTTTAGTACATATAACCATGTGAACAGGGCATTAGCCGCTGAATCATAGGATCCACTGTTACGGAGTTTTACGAATGAATATGCTACTTAAGAATTCGCTGGCAAAGTTTGCCGCAACTGTACTTAGCCTGGTGGCAATTGGGGCTGCAAGCGGTCAAACGATTGCACCGAGTACTTTCTCTACTTCAATACAAGTTCAAGAAGAAGCCGAAGGAACTGAATTCGATGACTGGGCTAGTATCCCCGTTGCTTTTTCTGATCCTGTAGATAATCCAGGTGATTTTGAAGGTCGTCCTTTTACTGACCTAGCTGAGATCCAAGTAGCAAATGACAGTGAATTTCTTTACTTACGAGTTGGATACCACAACACAAGCTCTATCAACACCTTTGTGACATTCGATACCGATCAAGATTTGACAACTGGTTTCGATATTTTTGATCTGGGAATTATTGGTACTGAAGTTGGTTATCAGAATGACTTTGTCTTCCAGCAAACCACGGGGGTTTTCAATGTGGGTGTCGCTTTGACAGGAGGTCCTCTTGGTAATGGAGGTGCTTTGCTTTACCCGTTTTGGGATCAGGATGGTATTGAAAAAGAATATGCCATTCCACTCGACCTAGCTTTAGGTTTCCCTCTAGGTGACCCTGCTTTCGCCAATGCTACTTTTGACTTTATGGTTTTCCATGAGGATGGAGCAGGCGACATTCTAGACGAAGTTATCACCTATACGCTAGCAACTGCTCCTGAATTGCAGGGCGATTACAACGAAGATGGAACTGTCGATGCAGCTGATTACACCGTTTGGCGTGATTCAGAAAATAGCATTGGGGTTGATCTAGCTGCCGATGGCAATGGAGATGAAGTCGTAGACGGAGCTGACTATACGATTTGGGCCAGCAACTACGGCACGAGCAATTCCGTGAGTACAGCGGCTACGGTGCCTGAACCATCGTCATTTTGCTTGCTAGCCTCGACGCTAAGCTGCTTCTTTATTGCGAAAAGAAGCTAGTAGGTCCGTAGCCAACATACGGTCGTACAGCTGAAAGTCAAAACTGGTTCCGAGATGAGAGGTGATCCCTTATTCACCTTCACTTTGGATCCAGATGCCCCCCCCCGAAATTTGCTGTTAGTTGGTTTAGCACTTACTTAAAGCTTTCCTCTTTCAGGATTCATATCGTTTAGTGTCAGCTTCTAGGTTCAAACGATTAGATTATGCAAGAACTAAAATTCAATCAACGAATTCAAATAAAATGGGCTAAGGATCAAATGTTTGATCTCACATCGATTCTTAAAATCACGATTTGCATTGTTGCCTCGTACTTGATGCCTATATCAACTTCTGCTTCTGCTCTAGAGATTGTAGTACCTGCTTACTTCTATCCCTCTTCGTCAGGTAGCGATTGGGACGAGATGAACAGTGCAGCAACGGTAGTTCCTCTGACGGCGATTATGAATCCAAATAGTGGCCCGGGTAATTCGCAAAGCTCAGACTACAGTAATGCAGTGAACTCACTTAGATCGAATGGAGGCAATGTCATAGGGTACGTTTCGTCATCTTATGCGAATCGACCAATCGCTGATGTTAAAGCTGATATCGATAGCTATTCGGCTTGGTATAACATTGACGGCATCTTTATCGATGAAATGACCAATACTTCCTCTGCATCTGATCTCGATTTTTATGAAGAAGTCTACGCTTACATAAAATTGATTGAGCCAACTTGGGAAGTCATGGGCAACCCAGGAACTAGTACGCAAGAAGCTTATCTTACTCGACCGACAGCTGATCGATTAATGAGTTACGAGTCGTTTGGAAGCAGCTACAATGGACACACTCCTTCGGCATGGAACTCCAATTACGATTCTTCCAAGTTCGTTAACTTACTGCACACTCTAGACTCGAATGATATTCCAACGATGGAACAATATATCGATCTTGCCGTCTCACGTAACGTTGGCAGCATTTACTTTACGGATGATGTGCTGGGTAATCCTTGGGATCGCCTTCCAGTTTTCTGGGACGAACAGGTTGCTAAAGTTGCTGCCATTAACAACTTTACGCCTGGAGTCCAACAAACACTAACGAATTTGGTCTCCAACAATTCGATCATGGTCGATAGCTCACGAGCCGAATGGGCCGGTTTGACGCCTTATAGTACTGATGTCGATGATTCGCCACTCCCTGGTCCCGAGCTTGACTACGAAAGGGTTACCGTTGCTAACGATGCGGACAACATCTACTTTCGCTTCGAGATTGATGAAGTCATAAATGGTTCTAGTAGCCTAGGCTCGAAGCACAATGTCTATATTGATGTGGATCAAAATCGAGCTACCGGTTTTATCGGCTCAGGAAGTTTCTTGTCGATTGGTGCTGATTATTTGATTCAAGGGGGCAAACTCTATGCCTTTCAGGGGGCAAATCAAGAGTCGTTTACTTGGGGATTTGAGGGTGATCTTTCAGCAAATGATTCAACGACTGACGATATTGAACTTGCTGTGTCGTTAGCTCAACTGGGTGATCCAACAGCTTTTGATTTGCTAGTCAACGGGGCCAATTCCTCGGTTGAAGATTATTTACCCAACTCAGGTGCTGGTGGAGTTTCACTAGGTGGTTTCTATCGCTATGAAGTGGGAGTAGTCGCTTCTATCCCAGGAGACTATGACGGAAATGGTTTCGTAGAAGCGGCTGATTATGTTGTTTGGGCTAGTAATTATGGAGCATCGGGTGGATCCGCTGATGGGAATGAAGATGGCTTAGTTGACGCCGCTGACTATACCCTCTGGCGTGATGCTTTCATTGCTTCTGGTAAGACTGCTGCAACTGCAGTCCCGGAGCCAGGCATGCTTTCGATGCTATTCAGTTTGCTATTGAGCATGGCCTTCTCAAAGAACATGAGCGTGCCTAATTGTGACAATCAAAGTCGTGATGCCAGCCTGCCCAGCAAAGGATGCCGATCATGAAACACCTTCCTCCTTTTGAACTAGATAGTAAACAGCCTAGTGTAAGCCGGCGGAATTTTGGTGCAGCCACTGTCTCAGCATTAGCAGCTTCGCTGCTTCCCCCGTCCACCTGGGCAGCGAGCGCAACAAAATCAACTCACGATTCACCTGAAGCTTCTGCACGATCCATTAACAATGCAGGGAAAATATTCAAGTCTGTCAAATGGCAAATGATACAGACCGAGGGATCGGTCTTAGATAAATTTCAACTTTGCAAAGGCTTAGGCTATGACGGCATGGAGCTGATAAGCCCTGCTGAATTTCTATCGAATGAAGTTATAGCGGCGAGCAAGAAGACAGGCATGCCAATCCATGGCTTAGTAGATATGAAGCATTGGAAAGTAAGGCTTTCTTCTCCAGATCTTGCAACACGCGAAGAAGGTCTGAATTTTTTAGAGCAAAGTATCCGTGATGCCAAGGCTTTTGGTGGTGATTCGGTTTTGCTTGTCCCTGGCAAAGTCTCAGGTTCAGATGAAACCCATGAAGATGTGTGGAATCGATCAATCGAGCAAATCCGAAAGGTTTTGCCTCTTGCTAGCCGACTAGGCGTTCGGGTGCTGATCGAGAATGTGTGGAACGGGTTCTGTGAAACACCAGAACAATTGCGAGACTACCTCGATGAAATCAACAGCCCTTGGGTTGGTGCTTATTTTGACATTGGCAATGTTCGCAAATTCACTCCAAGTGAAGATTGGATTCGAGTTCTTGGTAACCGTATTGTAAAGCTCGATATCAAGGATTGGGGAGTGGAGAATGGCTTCTGCAAAATCGGTGAAGGCGATGTTAATTGGTCGGCCGTCCGAGAAGCACTTTCAGAAATAAACTATACCGGTTGGTGTACGGCAGAGGTTGAAGGAGGAGGACGGGAGCGCTTAGCCGATATTGCTACCCGTATGAATCGTGTTCTTGCTCTCACCTAATCCATACAAGTTAAGGCTATATTCATTATGTCATTTGCGGCCTATAAATTTGAGTACGGAAAGCTAGCTGTAAGTGCGGTTATGTTGTTGACCACGCCTTGCGTTGTGCTAGCCAAACCCTTTGAAGAAGTGTCGAGTTGGGCCTACCAGTTAACTGGGTATGAAGAAGGAGGGCTTGACGACTTGGTTGCTTCGTCGGCTGAGTTGGTAGTTATCGATCTCACAAAAGATGGAGTTTCAGAATATTTCCAACCGGAAGATATTCATCAAATAAAAGCAAATGGTAAACAGGTCCTCGCCTACTTTGAAATAGGCGGCATAGAAGATTATCGTCCTGAATGGTCCACTATTGCGAAAGACCTAAAAGCGGGTGCTGTAGATGATTGGCCACGTGAGCAGTATGTGAAGTATTGGGATGAGCGCTGGTGGCCTGTTGTGCGTAGTCGAGTCGATCAAGCGATCGACGCAGGCTACGATGGTGCATTCCTTGATTTACTTACCGCCTACATCGAGATACCCAACACGGATATGTCAGATGAAGAACGTGCGAAGTTAATGGTTAAGCTTGTTATTCGCCTTTCAGATCATGCTAAGTCTCGGCAGGCAGGCTTCAAAATTGTCCCACAAAACTGCCCCGAACTAGCAACTTGGTCGCATTGGAAACCACGAATAAATCACGAGTACTTAGCTGCAATTGATGGGATTGCAATTGAATCCCCTTACTACATGGCTCACGACAAGCCATGTAAAGCTTCTTGGTGTCGTGAGAATCGACAAGATGCCTTAGCTGTGAAACACCAAGGAAAAGTGTTGTTAGGTGTAGATTACGCCAAGAAAGAAAATTCGATACGTCATGCTTATGCCCTTCAGCAGAAGGCTGGGTTTGTCCCCTATGTGAGTGTTATCGAGCTCAATCGTTACTTTGCTCCGCCCAAAGAAGTAATCGTTTCCAAAGATAATTAACTGAGTTGATCAAAACGCAAGCCTTTTTGAGCTTTGCTGCTCTATCGAATTAGTCCCTCGAAACCTTACAGCTGGATCTATCATGCCTTCTCCAGGAAAAAAACGCCCTTTACTGTGTAATTCGGCGCCGAATCGGCGGCGTTTTTTAAAAAGTGCGGCTACTGCTACGGCATTCTCTCCAATTCTTGCAGCAGCCGAGGGTGTTGCATTAGGTTTTCATGCGGGTTCTAGTGATACCTTACGGATTGGCCTAGTTGGATGTGGTGGACGAGGAAAAGGCGCTGTTATTGATGCACTTAACGCTGATCCAAATTCCAAACTGGTTGCTGTTGCAGATGCCTTTGCTGATCGAACGACGAGTGCACTAGCAGCACTCAAATTCGACGAGGAGGTTGGTGACCGAGTTGCAGTGGATGAAGAGCATTGCTTTAGCGGGTTCGACGCTTATCAGCAGGTCATCGACTCGGGAGTTGATGTTATCATCCTCGCGACGCCACCCCATTTCCGTCCTGCCCATCTTGAGTACGCCGTCGAAAAGGGAAAACATTGCTTTGTCGAAAAGCCTGTAGCAGTAGACGCCTTAGGTGCACTTCGCGTCAAAGCGGCTTGCGACGTGGCTCGCTCTAAAGGTCTTTCAATTGTTTCAGGGCTCTGCTGGCGATATGACCCTGGCGTGAATGCCACCATGCAGCAAATTCAAGATGGTGCAATCGGCGATATCGTAGCTATTGAGTCCTCCTACAATAGCAATACCCTCTGGCACCGAGGTGATAAACCTGAGTGGAGCCGGATGGAATACCAGATTCGAAACTGGCTTTACTACACTTGGCTTAGTGGTGACATCATTGGCGAGCAAGCGATTCATAGCCTGGATAAAACCGCTTGGTTGCTCGATGATCAAAGCCCAGTCAAAGCGATGGGTATGGGGGGACGTCAACAACGCGTCGACCCTAAGTATGGAAACATCTATGATCACTTCGCTGTATTCTATGAGTATCCTACTGGCCAATCTGTCTATTTCACATGTCGTCAACAAGATGGTTGTACAAACCAAGTGGACGAATTAGTCCATGGCACAAAGGGCAAGGCGAGGATTCTTGCTCACGAAATCATTGGAGAAAACAATTGGAAATACGATGGGCCTAAGCCAAGCATGTATCTTGTCGAACATCAAGAGTTCTTCAAGTCGATCCGCGAAGGCCAACCAATCGACAATAGCCACTACATGATCAATAGTACGATGGTAAGTATCCTTGGTAGGAACGTTGCCTACACGGGTAAAACAATGACTTGGGAAGAAGCGATGGCCGATACCACATCGCTTGGCCCCTCTGAATATACATGGAGTGACGTCCCTGAGCCTCCGATTGCTATTCCTGGTATGAACATTGAGTCAAAGGCATAGGTTCTTTTTTAAAACATCTCTCACTTTGAAGTCGAGTTCTTGATCTGTGTCTCTATTTTTCAAACATACGATTTTGTTGATAGGCATCGTGTTGTTCCTTGCTGGACCCCTAACCGTTACAGCGTTTTGTCAAACACCAGGGATCGTTTCTAAAAGGCCCGAGGCGGGCCCCTTCGTTGAAGTCGAAGGTAAATTCCTTGTTTCTTATGCGGTAACGATTCCGGGAACCAACGTCACATTTGAAATGATCCCGGTACCGGCTGGATCGTTTAGCATGGGTAGTCCTGAAGACGAAGCAGGGCGAGGAGACGATGAAGGTCCACAGCGCATAGTCAACGTTAGTCCCTTTTGGATCGGTAAGCACGAAGTCACATGGGGAGAATACGAAAACTATTCAGACCTCTGCGCGACGTTTGAAAAATTTGATGACTTAGGTGTCCGCCCTGTTACAGAGCAAAACAAAGTTGATGCCATCACAGCTCCTTCTAAACTGTACGATTCCTCATTTACATACGCATCAGGTGAGGCATCTGATTTGCCTGCCGTCTCAATGGATCAATACGCGGCAAAGCAATACACAAAATGGTTGAGCCTGTTAACCAAAGAATTCTATCGGCTTCCTACAGAAGCTGAATGGGAATATGCCTGCCGTGCTGGTAGCACTGCCGCCTATAGCTTTGGAAACAATCCAGAGGAACTCGTTAACTATGGTTGGTGTTATGAAAATACCGACGGAGAGACACAATCGGTAGGTAAGAAGTTGCCGAATGCGTGGGGGATTCATGATATGCACGGAAATGCCAGCGAATGGGTGCTCGACAGTTATGCGGCTGATGCGTATACCGAAACGCCCCGGGATAAGCCTTTCAACTCGAATGAGTATCGTAGTGCAAAAAAACAGTTTCCCCGTGTTGTGAGAGGCGGCTCTTGTTTATCTGAAATTGAAGATTGTCGCAGTGCCAAACGACTAGGAATCGATAAAGAGTACACGGATTACGATCCGAACGTCCCGAAAAGTCCCTGGTGGCTGGCTAGCGATGAGTCTCTTGCAATTGGATTCCGAATTGTACGTCCATGGCAAACAGTACCAAAGTCAGAGCGAAGCCAGTATTGGGAAGCCGATACACCGCGCATACAATACATGGTTGATTCACGAATCGATGCCGAAGGAAAAGGGGAACGTGGCATTGTAGATCCAGCACTCCCTGCCGCTATCGACGACCTGCGAAAAAAATAAAAATCATGAGCCTAAAGCAATCGGTTTATCAACGAGAAAGTCACTTCCTCTTTAGAGTACTTTTGCTAACGTTCTTATACACATCGTGCTGTTCTTCGTTGCTCGCCTCTGACGAAGAGCAAGGTTTTGTCACGCTGTTCGACGGCAATTCTCTGAGTGGCTGGACCGGTGCAATTGAAAATTACATTGTGTCAAATGGAGTTTTGTCTTCAAAAAAAGGAGTTTACGGGGGGCTCTATTCGGAGAAAGAGTATTCCAATTTTGAGCTTTACCTTGAGTTTCGACTCACTTCGGGTGCCAATAACGGTATAGCCCTAAGAGCACCGATTGAGGGTGATCCTGCTTACGTTGGTTTTGAATCGCAGATTCTTGACAACAGTGCTGAGATTTACGCGTCGCTAAAGCCTTACCAATTCCACGGTTCAATTTACGGAATCGCTCCCGCCAAGCGTGGATTCCTTCGTCCTGTTGGCGAATGGAATATGCAGACGATCATTTGCAACGGTAGAAAGATATCGGTCTTACTAAACCATGAGACTATCCTTAATATTGATCTTGATCAAGTTGCCCCCGCAGGTAAGACAATTGATGGAAAAGAACATCCTGGCCTATTGCGTAAAGTTGGTCACATTGGATTGATGAGTCATGATGACATTGTCGAATTCCGCAACATCAAGATCCGCGAAATCTATTAACTGATTAATGCTACTAAGGAAACTACCTCACCATGAGTGATTCCGATTCCGACGAAGTCTGGCCGCTAGGTGTATTTGCTAGCATTGACGCAGGTTTTGGCGTTGATCTCGACGTGGCTTATGAACTGAGAGTTCCTACCATGCATTTGCACGCGCCGCATAAGGAGAAACGAACCGCTGAAACCGCGGCTGATTTCCGAAACCGGATTGCCTCACTCGGCATGCGAGTCACGGTTGTCTTTGCCGGTTTTGAAGGTGAGAGCTATGCCGACATCCCTACGGTGATATCAACCGTTGGTCTTGTTCCAAAAGCGACACGAGAGAGCCGCTTGGCTGAACTCAAAGAGATCATTGACTTTACAGCGATACTTGGCATTGATGCGACAGGCCTGCATATTGGATTCGTACCACACGACCAAGCTGACCCGGATTTTGTGGCTATCGTCAGAGCAACACGTTCCGTGTGCGACTACGCTTCTCAACGAAACATAAACATCCATCTTGAGACGGGCCAGGAACCAGCTGACGTTTTGCTTGGCTTTCTATCGGCTGTTGATCGATCAAATTTGTTTATCAACTTCGATCCAGCTAATATGATTCTCTATGGTTGTGGCGAGCCCCTGCCAGCGCTCGAGCAATTAGCTTCCTATGTACGCAGTGTACACTGCAAAGATGCAACTTGGTCGGATCAACCGGGTGTGACGTGGGGAGAAGAGACTCCGCTTGGCAAAGGAGATGTCAACTTTGCCGAGTATTTGGCAACGCTAAACAAAATCGGTTACAACGGTCCGCTGACGATCGAACGAGAAATTTCTCAAGAACCAGATCGTCAGAAGGCGGAGATAAGCGCTGCAAAAAAACTCCTTAATGAACTCAAATCGAATCTTGTCAAAAAATTGAAAGCGGATGGTCCTAGATGACATCCACCTCAAAAACTCGCGTTGGAATCACTGGTTTGGGTTTTATGGGTATGGTGCATTACCTCACCTATCAAAAGATTCCCAATGTTGAGGTAGTTGCTATAGCCGACAATCATCCTGAACGACTTGCAGGCGACTGGACCAGAATCCAAGGCAACTTTGGCCCCCCCGGCAAGCAGATGGATCTCACGGGGATTACCGCTTATTCATCCATCGAAGAACTAATTGCGGACGAACAAGTTGACCTTGTCGATATAACTTTGCCACCTGCATCGCACGCTGATATTGCGATCGACGCTTTAGGAGCAGGCAAGCATGTGTTCTGCGAAAAGCCTATGGCTATGAACTTCGTCGATTGTGATCGCATGCTAGTCGCTGCCAACGATGCCAACCGACATCTGCTAGTTGGTCATGTTCTTCCCTATTTCCCAGAATACGCTTGGGCATTACGGGAGATTCGAAGTGGTAAATATGGAAAATTATTGGGTGGCTCATTCAAAAGAATGATCTCCGATCCCGCATGGCTTAGCAACTTTTGGGATGCCGACAAAGTAGGTGGACCAATGCTCGACTTACATGTCCACGATGCGCATTTCATTTGCCTAGCGTTTGGCACACCAACGGGCGTCAGTACCCGTGGTTCGCTCCGCAATGGCCTTCCCGAACGTTGGCATTCGTTGATGGAATTCAGTGATCCCCAAGTAAGCGTTCAAGCGACCAGCGGCGTTATCAATCAGCAAGGAAGACCCTTCTTGCATGGGTTTGAAATTTACCTCGAAGACGCAACGCTCTCATTTGAGTTTGCTGTTAAAGGTGAGTCAGCTTCCTACACTTGTAAACCAACGATTTTTGATAAACCAGGTAACACACGCACTGTAGAGCTTGGTGATGGCGATCCAATGAATGCCTTCCTTGCTGAACTAACTCAGGTTATTGAAGTCGTAAACAATAAATCCGATTCCGATGCGCTGGCACCAGAACTGGCTAAAGAGGCAATTTTGCTATGCCAAAGTCAAACCGAGAGCCTAATCAAAAACGTAGCTATAGAATCCTAAACCGAAAATGAAGCTCTAAAGATGAGTACGACGATTAACTGCGGATCAAATTCGATGCCATCACCACTCGCCTCACCAAGGGAGGTGGATCAAATCGAACGTATCCCATGTCTGATTTTTCGCCGAGAGAGCGACGCTAGCAAATCGGTTGCACAAAAAATTGCAGACCTTATTCGACTAAGAGAGTCCGAGGATCGCCATTGTGTTATTGGCTTGGCTACCGGCAGCACTCCTACGGGGGTCTATGACGAACTTGTACGAATGCATCAGGAAGAAAGTTTGAGCTTTCAGAACGTCATTACGTTCAATCTAGATGAATACTATCCCATGCAGCCTGAAGCGTTACAAAGCTACGTTCGATTTATGCGCGAGCACTTGTTCGATCACGTCGATATCAAGCAAGAGAATGCTCATGTGCCTGATGGCACAATAGCTGAAGATGATGTTGCCGAATATTGTCAGCAATATGAAGCCAAAATTAAATCAGCTGGTGGCATCGACTTGCAATTGTTAGGTATTGGTCGAACAGGACATATTGGATTTAACGAACCTGGTTCGGGCCGGTCAAGTCTAACAAGAATGATTACGCTTGATCGTGTAACACGCCGAGATGCTGCGAGTGATTTTTTTGGGGAAGAGAATGTTCCATATCGTGCTATCACAATGGGGGTCGGAACAATACTCGCTGCCAAACAAGTGATCATCATGGCATGGGGAGAAGGAAAATCATCAATCGTAGCTGAAGCCGTCGAAGGGAAAGTCTCTTCCATCGTAGCGGCTAGTTTTTTACAAGAGCATTCTAATTCGCAATTCGTGCTCGATGAAGCGGCTGCTGAAGGACTGATTCGATATAATGAACCTTGGTTAGTTGGTAAGGTTGACTGGAATGACGCGATGGTCTGCAAAGCGGTCATCTGGCTTGCTCAAAAAATTGGTAAACCATTATTAAAACTAACTACTGAAGATTACAACGAAGAAGGCTTACAAGATTTAGTAGCTACCAGTGGAAGCGCTTACGATTTGAACCTTCGTGTATTCCGCCAACTGCAAAGCTCAATCACTGGTTGGCCAGGTGGTAAGCCCGATCATGCAAAGCAGCCCGGTGATCGACCACAAACACGTGACCACATTTATCCAAAGCGGATACTCATTTTTTCGCCCCATCCCGATGATGATGTCATCAGCATGGGTGGAACGCTGATTCGTCTCGTTGATCAAGGCCACGAGGTGCATGTTGCCTACCAAACCTCAGGCAACATTGCCGTTTTTGATGATGATGTCATTCGATTTGCCGAATTCATGGGGGAGTTTAACCGTCAGTTTCACATCGATGCAGCCCAAACAGCTGAAATTGAAAAGCATATTGATCAGTTCCTAAAGAATAAGCTACCAGGACAAGTCGATAGTCTCGAAGTTCAGAATATCAAAGGACTCATTCGAAGAGGTGAAGCTCGTGCAGCGACCCGGTGCTGTAACGTACCTGCACAGCAGTTGCATTTTATGGATATGCCCTTTTACGAAACGGGGCGGGTTCGCAAAAAACCCTTGGGTGATGAAGATATCCAACTAACGGTCGATTTGCTTCGAAAGATTAAACCACATCAAATTTATGTAGCCGGTGATTTGTCTGATCCCCATGGAACCCACCGCACTTGCTTAGCAGCCGTCTTAAAAGCTTATGAAGAGACCTCTTCGGATGATTGGTACGACGATTCGCAAGTCTGGCTTTACCGAGGTGCGTGGCAAGAATGGGGACCTGAGCAAATCGAGATGGCAGTGCCTATAAGTCCACAGGAGTTACTTCGCAAACGAGTGGCAATCTTCAAGCACGAATCACAGAAAGATAAGGCTTTGTTTCCTGGTTCTGACCCTCGCGAGTTCTGGCAACGTGCCGAAGATCGTAACCGCGGAACGGCTAAACTTTATAATCAACTAGGTTTGGCAGAATACGAAGCAATCGAGGGATTTGTACAGTGGAAAGCCGATAGTCAAATTCTATGATGGCTATAAATCAACAATCCTCGAACGGCTCCAATACAAAGGAGGCTGGGGAGCCACAGCCGAAGAAACGGCTTCAATCACTCGATGCCTATCGCGGCCTTGTAATGTTACTTCTTGCTTTTACGGTCCCTAACTGGGGATGGCAAATCCCGATTATAGAAGCAAATCCTGATGCATCATGGCTGCATAAGGTGCTTAATCAGACCGAGCATGTCGCATGGCATGGAATTTCTTTTTGGGATATGATCCAGCCATCGTTTATGTTCATGGTTGGCGTATCTATGGCCTACTCTTACTCCTCACGACAAAAAAGAGGAGATACTTTTGCTCAGCTTTTTCGTCACGCCGCAGTTCGGGCAATCATGCTTGTTCTGCTCGGTATTTTTCTTCGCTCTCTTGATTCGACAGAAACTAACTGGACATTGGAAGATGTCGTTTCGCAAATAGGACTCGGCTACGTACCACTGTTTTTAGTTTGGAGTAGGGGCAAACGAATCCAGCTCATTGCAGCTGTAATAATTTTAATCTTTAGCTGGGCACTCTACGCTGCTTGGCCACTACCTAGCTTGAACTATGATTGGCGAGCAAATCAAGCAATCGAACATTTCACCTGTTTCTGGGCTCACTGGAACCAAAATGCAAATCCTGGTCATTATTTGGATCAATGGCTTCTTAACCTTCTCCCGCGTTCAAAACCATTTATTGCTAATGGAGAAGGCTACAATACACTGAATTTCGTACCTTCACTTGCCGTTATGATATTCGGTTTAATGGCTGGTGAGAAATTTCGAGAGAATCGTTCAGTGTATAAGAATTTGATCGGGATTGTATCATGGGGGATTTTTTTATTGTTACTCGGCCTATTCCTTGATTCAATTGGTATTTGCCCATTGGTTAAAAAGATATGGACCTCGTCGTTCTCGCTTGTATCGTCGGGTATTTGCCTACTTACATTAGGTACACTTTACTATGTGATTGATATTTTGGGTTGGAAAAAATGGGCCTATCCCGCAGTCGTCGTAGGTTTGAATCCACTTGCCATGTATTGCATGACTTGGATGATTGCATCTTGGGTACTAACCACTCTTAAGATTCATCTCGGTGGAAATCTATTCGATATCGCGGGCTCGTCCAATTCCTTGCTGTTGGAAAATTTTGCTACCGGCAGTGTCCTTTGGATGATTTGCTATTGGATGCACCGAAGGAATATCTATTTAAGACTGTAAAACACTTTACCAATCCCCATACTCACTAGATTTCAATCTAAATGAACAAGCAGGGGCAAAAGTTAAAACCTACTCAGATCCTGTACGGTCCAAAAACTCAGCCGACATAATTCGTCTTGCTTTATATAGCGTAACGTAACGATGACCAATCGTTTTAGGCCGTTTGCAGATCAAGACAGTAGTTATATCGTCAGGGTTCCTATGCTTTCTCGTCTCCAGCCATGGCAGATTGCTCTTGCATGCGCAAACAGCCCACAACAACTTGCTATCGACTACTAACAAGCCGAGAATCGAGTGCTCCGTGAGCATGTTGGCAAGAAACGGATCTTTTTAACGGTTAACAAAAGCAGGTTGCTGGCGGTATTAAATAAATGACGCTTAACCTTCCTCCCAAGATCAAATCGCTTTTGTTAAATGCTATGATCAGTAGATTTACTAGTCGCTTCGCAGGAAACTTTGTGATAAATCAGACTCTTCAAACAACTGCAAAAGATATCGCCATTTTCTTAGGTGCTAAGGTCGCAGCACAAACGGCCAGTAAGGGACGGCTCTTCGCAGGTTCACTAGGTCTGGGTGCGGCTATTGGGGGTATTCAAATACTTGGGATTGTTGATCGCATACGTGATGATGAACAAGAACTCAGAACACAATGGCCAGAAGAGTGGCGTCACTTACATCGCTTTAACAAAGCTAGCTACATCTATGGCGTTGCTCTTGACATCTTTGACTCGATATTTGAGTTAAAGGAAAAAATACGCAACAATCCGAAACCGGAAAAAATTGTCGCTGCGTTATAAGAAATGGGGATGTGATGAAAGAATTATTAGTTGTATTGCCAAGACTTAATCTGACACACCCAGGGCCACATAAACCCAATTCACCCGTAATACTGATCCTCCTACTGACAGTCGAAAAGGCTTGTAATCAAGAGGTTCCCACATAAGTGTCCATTAAAAGCCATAAATTTCCTATGGCCAAAAGTCGGATTGCAAATCCGACATCCCTGGTTCGAATCCGGGCGGCGTCTCTCCGATAAACTCTCCACAAGAGGCCTCCATGTGCGTCATGGAGGCCTCGATTCGTTAAGGAGCCAATCACAGGTTTCCATAATATGGCTTGTGCTTTGCGATTCCTGCTCCGCCTGTTCTGGATTTGTCTCTTGCTTTGGCGGTCCCCGACTCTCTTGTCCTGTAGGAAAATCGGGCATAGATAAGGGGCAGAATGCTGGTGCTGCGCTAAATTTCTCGTTTTTCAAGCAAAAAAGTGCATAATGCATTTATTTTCGCGAATACTTATTGACGAAACATATTTCGTATATTAGATTTCGTTAGTATTGGCCAACTTGCCAATTGGACGATTCTTAAGAGCCCCCCCTATCAACGGCCTTCAGATGGATGATTCAGCAGAAGTGTCTGACGGGAAATTATCTCCCAAAAAAACGAGAGAGGGGGCTCATCGTTGGACCTTTCTAACCAACCATGCCCATGTTTTGATTCAGCTCCACGCTGATTCGGAGTTGGTTCTTCGAGAAGTTGCTGCCAAGGTGGGTATCACCGAACGTGCCGTTCAGAGGATCGTTCAAGAATTAGAGGAAGAAGGGTATGTCGAACGTGAAAAAGTAGGCCGACGAAATCATTATCGCGTTCTTTCTGATAATTTTTTGCGACATCCCATTGAATCGCATTGCAAGATTTCTGATTTACTGGGATTAATAGTCGGTCATTAGCAAAGCTTTCATTGCTTCAAGCTAAAAAAACCATTGTTAGCAGCTATTCGTTTCATTCAACTGAATCCTCAAGCGATTGTACCCTGTGCCAACTACCTTGCCAGCATCGAAAGCAGCTCATCTGTCGGCGATATTAGTGCGACTTGGCCGCGAATGCGGGGTTGGTGTCGAAACGCTACGGGCAGAACAACTACTAAAAGAAGCCCAGAGTGCCTGGCCTGGCGAAGAAGAGAATCAATGGAGCAAGTGGTTACTAGAAGCTTGCGAATGCCTAGCGCTACGATCGCAAGTAGTCAAATTGTCCATCAAAGATGCACTCGACTTGTCACAAGACGGTGCTTTAATCGTCGGTGGGTATCAACCGAATCAAGGGGTACATGTTCTAGTAGGCGCTGACACAAAGCATGTCATTTTAGCTTCGCATAGCGTTGATAGCCGCATACGACTGACGCGGAGTCGGTTCACTAATGAATTAATTCCTTCGGCCGAAGGAGAACAAATTTTTGAATGGTTAGTCGTAGAGCACCCTGAGTTGAGCGATGCGGATGATGCCCGGCACTTGCATCATCGCCCTGTAAAGCGATTTTTTAAAATCATTCGGCCCGAGTGGTCAGATATCTGGATGATCTTGGTGTTTGCATTCTTTGCGGGAGTGCTCAACCTAGCAACGCCGATTGCCGTTGAAGCATTAGTTAATACGGTTGCTTTTGGGCAACTGTTGCAGCCGGTAATTATTTTGGCAACTATCTTATTTGGGTTCTTGGCTTTTGCCGGACTTATGAAAGCGATGCAAACCTATGTTGCTGAAATAATTCAGCGACGCCTCTTTGCAAGAGTTGCTGCCGACTTGGCTTACCGTTTGCCTCGGGTGGATGCCAATGGCCTCCATGGAGATTATGGC
>CAYGQU010000005.1:0-20642 GCA_964352045.1 uncultured Planctomycetaceae bacterium | reverse complement strand
GGTTCCATGACCGGACAACATGGAACAGGCGATGACATTGGTACCAATGGCGATGCTGGTTGGACCTCTAGCGTTTTCTTTGGCGATGCTCTCGTTGCAAACGGTGGGGGAACTCGAATCCGTGAAGAACTTCAATCGGATCGAATCCTTCAGGGTAGCGATGTTGAAACAATTGCCGAGCCAGAGAATACCGGTACTATTTTCTCGCCCGAGTATGATTTTGTTAACCTTGATCTGGGTGGTGTTTATACAATTGAACTCTCACTTACCCGAGATACTTTGTTGGCGACGGGCGATACGATTTTTGCTGAATTAACACTAACTGATAAGAGCACACTTGAGACTTGGTCACTAGGTGGGCAAAACGACTTGGACGATCTTAATTTACCAGGTCTTCAAAGTGAGTCTTGGGATTACTTTGCATTGCGTAACGCAAGCAGTGGTGGTGGTGAATTCGATTTCATCATGGACAACTTTGCCGTTGAAGTGAATGGCAGTAACGAAGGGGATTATATCCCAATGGGGCTCGATGGCGACTTTAACGATGATGGCACGGTCGATGCTGCTGACTACACTGTCTATCGCGACAACCTTGGTCTCTCTGATGTAGCCTTAAATGGTAATGGATCAGGATCAGGAACAGTCTCTGTGGCTGATTACAACCTTTGGGTTAGTAACTACGGTGCAAGTAGTTCATCCAGTACAGCCACCTCTGTCCCTGAACCCACTAGCTTGTTGATGTTCGGAATTGTAGGCGTTTTCTTTGCTACGAAGAGACGTTTTTAATAAGAATTGAAATTTCCTCGTAGCAGATGCGCCAAAAATATCTATTTATGTAATCGACGTTCGACTAAGGAGAGTTACTTTCGTCATGCAAGGTAATATCATTATGTACAATGCTAAACTATTGAAAATGCGATGCTCGCGATTTGTGTCTGGTTTTACATTGGTTGAGCTTCTCGTGGTTATTGCCATCATTGGTATTCTGGTGGCACTTCTGTTGCCAGCAGTTCAGTCAGCGCGTGAAGCTGCTCGTCGCATGTCCTGTGGCAGTAAACTAAAAAATATTGCTTTGGCTGTGATTAATTATGAGGATACGAATAAAAAACTGCCTACTGCTAGGCTAGGTCCAGACAGCACAGGAGATAATGAGGTTCGTGATTTGCGAACTGCAATCGAAAGATCCGGTGCCAGTGGTTTTGTTTTAATTTTGCCTTACATAGAAGAGCAGGCATTGTACGATGGATTAAATATTTTTGAGTACAATTCAATATGGCCTGCCAGCATCTACGATACTGCAGGTAATTGGCATAATCCATCGGTCCCCGAAGTGGCTGATAGAGAGCGTCTTCTAAACCAAAGGCCAGATATCTTCGTTTGTCCTTCTGATAACTCTTTACCAGAGTCAGAAAAAGATAGTTATAGCAGCTGGGATTTTAGACCAGCAACTGGTTCCTATGCATTTTGTGCAGGCCATCGTGGTGTTAATAGTCCCCAGCCTGTGAACGCGTGTCGTACGAAACACCATAATTCAGGCGCGCATCTATATTGGAATGCAGTTTCACTGCGTAAGGTAACTGATGGAACCTCAAAGACCTATTCGGTAGGCGAAGTAATTGATGCCCATACGACGGATGGTTCTAACATCTGGAGCTATGCTTTTCGATACGCTGACTGCTTTCGAGTTACCGATGTGGCGTTAAACACGCCAACGGGTGTTGATGCCAAAGCGGTTGGCACAAATAACGCAGTAGTTAATGGAGCATTCCAAAGTAACCATCCAGGAGGTGCTCATTTTACTTTCTTGGACGGACACATCGAATTTGTCTTAGATAATATCGATCTCGATCTCTACCAACAAAATTCTACGATTGGAGCTGATCCATTGGATCAAGACGCGATAGATGATGAGTATTGCAATAATATCTAATGCTAAGCGATTTAGGCTTCCATTTTATTATTGAATGCAAATTATCAAAGGTACTTGGATCGTGGAACTAACTTACGGATAGATGAATTGAAGACAAAAAGTCAAAAAAGTGATCGTGTTAGCAAACTTGATGCTCTGTTGCCAATAAGCATATGTACCAGGGTGATAGTTGTATGCATCCTCATTGCTGGTGCCGTTGGTTGCGATGATAGACCAAAAAGAGTCGCTGTTTCGGGTAGCGTTTTAATTGATGGAGAGCCACTCACGGTTGGGAATATTAGATTCGTTCCTACCGGTCAACGACCCTCGGCAGGTACATTAGATGAGAATGGAAGATTCACGCTAACCTGTTTCGATGGTAATGATGGTACCGTCTTGGGAACACACCGTGTGCAGATTTCAGCGAGTGAAATTATTAATGGCAACAAAGTGAAATGGCATGCACCCAATAAGTACTCTGATTTCCGCACTTCGGGCATCAGCGTTGAAATTACCGAGCCGATTGACGATTTAGTGATCGAACTCACCTGGGATGGGGAGAAAAAGCCAGGAAGAAAGAAGTAAATATATGTTGCCAAGCAATGTTAAATTGACGACAAGATGCGCACTTGGCTTTGCGATAGTTTATCTCATGCTAATGTCACCTAAGCATGTAATCGCCACTGACTTTATGGTCTCATCCGCTTCCCAAATCACGACGGCCATGCAGAGTGCACAGCCGGGGGATACGTTGATTATGACCGATGGTACCTGGACCAATCAACAGATCAATTTTGCTGGCTTTGGCACTTCAAACAACCCGATTACTCTTCGGGCAGAAACCCCAGGCGGTGTGGTCCTTAACGGAAGTTCTACGCTAAGTATTTCAGGCGACTGGCTTGTTGCCGACGGGCTTAATTTCGACGGAGGGGCATTAAGCTCTGGTAATGTCGTTGAGTTTCGCGGATCAAATGGAGAAGCAACGAATTCTCGTTTTACGAATTCAGCAATCATTGACTACAACCCGTCTGATATTAACACTCGCTATTTTTGGGTTTCGATGTATGGCGAGTCGAATCGGGTAGATCATAATTACTTCTCTGGACAAAATCATTCGGGAGTCACTGTCACCGTGTGGCGTAATGACTCGGGGGCTGATTTCCATCAAATAGATAACAACTATTTTGCCGACCGTCCGGTTGGCAACGGAAATGGGTTCGAGACGATCCGGATTGGCGATAGTAGTGAATCGCTTAGTAACTCTTTTACGGTCGTTGAGAATAACGTATTTGAACGAACCGACGGCGAGATCGAAATTATTTCAAATAAGTCGGGTAGTAATACTTTCCGTTATAACACGTTTCGCGAAGCGGCTGGTACGCTGACTTTAAGGCATGGTAATGACAATTTAGTGGAAGGAAACTTCTTCCTTGGTGAAGGAAAATCCGGAACTGGTGGCGTGCGTGTTATTGGTGAAGGTCAAACCTTGGTTAACAATTACTTTCATGACCTCGATGGTCGTGCTAACGGTGCTATTTCCATATCGGCAGGGGTGTCGGGATCAGCGCTGAACGAATATTTTCAAGTCAAAGATGCTACGATCGCTTTCAATACGATCGTCGATGTTAAAGACGCAGCTATTATTTTTGACGATGGACTTGGTAGCAGTAACCGAACGCTGTTGGCTGATAATGTCACGATTGCAAATAACTTGATCAATACGTTTCAAGACCCTGTATTTGATGGTTCACAAGGAACGGGCTGGCTTTGGGAAGGAAATATCGTCAATGCAAATTCGCTTGGTTCGGTTTCTAGTATGTCAGGAATTACCCAAATTGACCCACAATTATCGGCTGATGCTAACGGTATATTCCGTTTAACGAGTTCAAGTCCTGCGATCAATGCATCGGTAGGTGATTACACCGGCCTGATTGCTGATGATATAGATGGACAGCCTCGCGTTGGCATTTTTGATGTCGGTGCAGATGAGTTTTCAACGGCGATGATCGTAAGAGGTCCGCTCGATTCAACCGATGTGGGCCCTGACTGGATCAGTGAACCACCTGTCGTCGATCCACCCACAGGTGGTGGCGGCTGTGGTCCGAATGGCTGTGCGATACAAGCTGAAGATTTCGCCTCAATCCTTGATCCTGATGGTGATGGCAACGTTTGGACGATCCAACCGTCTGCCGAAGCACTGGGCGGTGAGGTGCTGAAAGCTCCCTTGGGCGATCGAGTTGATTTGTTGACAGAGGATCACGATACGATTGCCGTTTACGAACTCGAATTTGAAACAGCTGGTACCTATACATTCTATTATCGAGCACGCGGTTTTAGCGGGTCAAGCGATAGTCTGTTCACCCCGGATGATTTCAATACTGATCCAAATAACAACGAATCACTTTCCAATAATGGGCTGTTTGAATGGATCACGGATGGTGTTCAATTTACGATTACGCCATCTAACACTGGTGTGCCTCTTGAATTTCGCCTAGGCATGCGTGAACAAGAGGCTGAGTTAGATGCGATTGTGCTGCATTTGAATTCTGCTTTGACTGATGCCGAGTTGGATATGCTCTTCGATGCTTTGCCAGGAGATTACAACTTTGATGGCGTTGTCGATGCAGCTGACTACACCGTTTGGCGTGACAGTTTCGGTCAATTAGGAACTGGTCTTGCTGCCGATGGCAATGGAGATGGAGAAGTTGATGCAGCTGATTATGCCATTTGGACGTCCAACTACGGATCAACCAGTGGGCCTAGTTCGTCAGCAAGTAACAGCCAAGCAGTGCCCGAACCAAGCGCAAGCATAATTATGTTGGTCAGTTTATTGACCACCCTGAGTACGCCTCGAAGGAATTATGCTCTGAATTAGACACTTTTCTGCCAAACAATTCATTTTTAATAAAAGTTAAATATCAGACCAAAAAAAGAAATATTTATTATGTCAAAGAATAAAAAAAAGTTAGTAACTGAAACGCCATCGCGAAGAGAATTCATCCGCACTGGAGCAGCGGTTGCTGCCGTGGCAGCACCTTACTACGTTCCTTCAACAGCTTTTGGAAAGAACGCGCCGAGCAACCGAATCAGCGTAGGTTTTATCGGCACGGGCAATCAAGGTTTTCTTGATCTAAAGCTCTTCGTGGGACATTCTGACTGCCAAGTCGTAGCTCTGTGCGATGTCAATAAAGGAAGTGGCCGATATAAAAATCTTGAAGACATTCGTGGCCGTGAACCAGCACTCAAGCTGGTTAATGATTATTACGCCAAGATTAGTAACGCTGGAAAATACGATGGTTGCGATGGTTATACAGACTTTCGCGAAGTGATTGGTCGCGATGATATCGACGCGGTTGTTGTGGTTGCTCCTGATCATTGGCATGAGTACATGACCATTGCCGCTGCCGAGGCAGGCAAAGATATATATTGTGAAAAACCTCTTGGGCTTACTATTGGCGGTCAGCAAAAGATGGTTGAAGCGGTGAGAAAAAATAAACGAATTCTACAGACTGGTTCCCACGAGCGTTCAAACCCGTATGTGCGTGCTGCTTGTGAAATGGTTCAATCGGGCGCGCTTGGAAAGATTGAAAAGGTGGTTTGCAACGTTGGTCGGCAAAACAAAATCAGTCCACCACCAGGCTGGTCGGGAATGCCTGTTCCTGAAGGTTTCGATTACGACATGTGGTTAGGGCCTGCTCCAGAAGCACCGTACCACGAAGATCGTTGTCTCTATAATTTCCGATTTATTACCGACTATGCTGGTGGACAAACGACCAACTTCGGTGCCCACTCGATTGATATTGCGCAATGGGGACTTGGCATGGATGGATCGGGACCCGTCGAAATCGAGCATCAGTATGTCGATTACTTACCCGAAGGAAGTCTCTTCGATGCAGCTACCTACATTGGTTTTCGTTGTAAGTACCGCGGTGGAATCTCGCTAGAATGTCGTACCGATGCCGCGTCGGTAAGAACCGCTTTTTATGGAACCGATGGGTATGTCAGCATCGACAACCAAGGGCAAAACGCAACCGTAATCCCACGTGGAATTGCCACGGATTTGCTTAAGAAGCGAGTCAAATATCATTCGGGATCAGACCATGTTCGCAATTTCCTAGATTGTATTAAATCGCGTGCTGAGCCAAATGCTCCGGTCGAGGTTGGTCACCGAAGCGCTTCAATATGCCATCTAGGTAACATTGCTATGTCAATGCAAGCAAAATTACGTTGGAATCCTCAAGCTGAAAAGTTTGAAGGTGATCGAAGTGAAGAAGCAAATCGAATGCTGAATCGAGAGCAACGCAATTCGTGGGCAACTTAATTTTGCAAACACCCTGAAGGTACTTTAAGCAAGATAAGAGATCTCATAGCAGGGAATCGCGAATCAACTTACTCTAGTAGTAAGTGATCGGAAATACGAAACGAGTAACAGTAATGCCTAATAAGGCGAATACAAATAGCACTTATGAACTTTCCAACCATACATCGGTTGAAGAGCGATTCGATAAAGCAGCCTCCAACGGTCTTGCTACGGATGTTCGTGTTATTGAAACGGAACTGTTTTTCTTGCCGGTCGAGACTCGTGTGCCATTAAAGTTTGGTTCTGAAACCCTCACTTCTGTAACTTGTGCTCGTGCAAGAGTAACTGTCGCTGATCGTTCAGGTAATACGGCAGTTGGCTGGGGAGAAACCCCACTAAATGTGCAATGGGTTTGGCCATCGATAACTCCCTACCAGAAACGACATGATCTAACACGAGAATTCTGTAAGCGTATTGCCTCGCGATTAGCCGATTTTGATTTCTATGGCCATCCATTAGAGATCGGCTATTATTTTCAAGAAACGGTCTTAGAGAAAGAGATCATTCGTTCACATGAAGGTCTGCCCGAGGAAGAGCATCTTCCTTTATTAGCTGGTTTGCTTTGCTGCTCACCATTTGACATCGCAATATACGATGCCTACGGCAAACTACACAATCGGCCAGTCTTTGAAACTTTGACCAAAGAATATCTTAACAAAGATTTATCATATTTCATTGAGCCTGCTGAAGGGGAAAATATTGATTATAGCAATCAGTATCCTTGCCAATATCTTCGCGGAAATCAGCATGTGACGATGCCCGCTTGGCACCTGGTCGGTGGCCTAGATCCGTTGACGAACGATGAGATTCCAATTGATGCACCAAAGGATGGTCATCCGTTAATTCTTCATGATTGGATCAAGCAGGATGGTTTACAGTGCTTGAAAATTAAATTGCGAGGTAATGATCAGAAGCACGATTATAACCGCATCGTTCGCGTTGGAAAAATTGCCTCGGCTAATGGTGTAAAGTACCTTACGGCTGATTTCAATTGTACTGTTAACGACCCTAAATACGTTGTCGATATTCTTGACGCATTGGCGAGCGAAGAGCCAGAGATCTATGAAAGTATTCTGTATATTGAGCAACCTTTCCCCTATGTAATCGAAAAGAATCGCATCGATGTACATGAGGTTTCAAAACGAAAACCCTTGCTTATGGACGAAAGCGCCCATAATTGGAAGCTAGTCCGCCTTGGACGATCGCTGGGTTGGAATGGAGTTGCACTAAAAACTTGCAAGACCTTGAGTGGTGCCTTGCTCTCACTCTGTTGGGCCAAATCGCATGGTATGCACTTAATGGTGCAAGACCTTACGAACCCCATGTTGGCACAAATTCCCCACCTATTGCTTGCTGCTAACATTGAAACTCTATTCGGTGTAGAAACGAACGGCATGCAATTCTATCCAAGTGCGTCGGACACCGAAGCACGTATTCATCCGGGGATCTACCAACGTCGCAACGGAATCGTTGACCTTTCGACAATTACAGGGCCCGGATTTGGGTACAGGATCGACGAAATCAATCGCGAACTTCCTCAGCCAGTTGCTTCGCATAAAGGAACAATCAACATAGCAAGTGCTGTATGTCCCCAGCCACATATGAATTCGACCACGAAGACATCCCAGGCAGGGGCCATTAAGTAAGGCACTCTATAGGCAATTGGGGGATCTGCTGTCAGCCCTTTATCGCACATTCGGCGATCAATATTTGTACTACAAGCCAGCCGAAGCAACCGACGTCCAGCAATTCTCTTGTGCTAGATGCTATTAAAACTCTCTTCAGTAGCTTAGCAAAGCTTCCCTCGCAATTGGTTTCAAGTACAATGCGAGCTTTACTGCTATAAGGCGAAAACACTAGTCTCTCGCTTCTCTTCTCGTTCAATTGAGGTTTTTTATGCATAAGTCGACGCTTGTTTTATTGATAACTGCATGGATTTTATTTTCAGTTGGTACTTTAATAGCTGCAGTTAAAGTACCCAATATTTTTTGTGACCACATGGTGCTTCAACAAGGTCAACAAAACAAAGTTTGGGGGTTGGCCGATCCAGACGAGAGCGTGACGGTTCAGATTGATGACCAAACTCATAAAGTAATTGCAAGCCAAGAGGGCGCTTGGAGCGTAATGCTCGAACCCTTACCACTCGGTGGTCCCTACTCGCTGGCGATATCGGCAACAAACAAAATTCTAATTAAAGATGTCCTTGTCGGAGAAGTTTGGATTTGTTCGGGACAGTCAAATATGGCTTTTCGTGTTGATCAAACCAACGATGCGGATTTGGTCAAGACAGCCGCCCATTGTCCCCAAATCAGAATGATTACCTACCCCAAAGTAGGAAGTCAGAAGCCGATTTGGACTCACGATAAAGCTGACTGGTTTGTTTGCTCTCCTGAGACAGTTGGCCGCTTTTCTGCTGTTGGCTATTTCTTTGGTCATCAACTGCATGAAGCATTGGGGGTGCCGATTGGTTTGATCGATAATTCATGGGGTGGTTCAGCTGCTGATGCTTGGATTGATCATGACACATTACAGGCAAACACTGATTATCAAGCAACCTTATCAAGATGGCAAAAGACAAAGCAAAGGTATGAAGAACTTGCCGCTCTTGAAAAACGATCCGAAAAACAAAAAAAGTCTTTTCAGCAATTAAAGAATAACCTCCGGGGCCAACAGCGTCCTTCAAATCTCTACAACGGGGTTCTGAAGTCGCATTTGGGTTATGGCATACGAGGAGTCATATGGTATCAAGGGGAAGCAAATAGAAAGCGAGCTTATCAGTATCGTTATCTCTTCCCACTTATGATTTCGAGCTGGCGTGAAGAATGGAAGCAGGGTGACTTTCCCTTCTACTGGGTACAATTAGCCGATTTTAACGCTGAACAACCTGAACCAAGCGAAAGCGAATGGGCTGAATTACGTGAAGCCCAAACGATGACCATGTCAAATCTTAATAACACAGGTCAAGCGGTCATAATTGATGTTGGCGAAGGAAAAGACATTCATCCACGTAATAAAGAGACAGTCGGCGAACGTTTAGCACGTTGGGCATTAGCAAAGGATTATGGTTACAACATTGCTTGTAATAGTCCAATCTACAACTCAATGGAACAAAAAAAGAACTCAATTATTCTTTCTTTCGATCATATCAACAAAGGATGGAGACCTTTTGATACAAAAAAAATTATAGGTTTTGCTATCGCAGGTGCCGACAAAAAATTTATTTGGGCTGATGCAAAAATTATTAAAGACAATCGTATTGAAGTCTCTTCGTCACAAGTCGAAAAGCCGGTCGCAGTCAGGTACGGTTGGGCTGATAATCCAAAGTGTAATCTATACGACGAAATTGGCTTGCCATTGACACCGTTTAGAACAGATGATTGGCCTGGACTTACAGTCAATGAGCGTTAGATGCTCAAGGCGTAGGGGGAACTGTCAAGTCGATGTCGATCGTGGCACCGTTGAACTCACAAAGAGGCTTACTGCCTGTCTCTTGACGTAATAAAGCAGCAATTGTTGTTTGGGAAAATTGTGATTCCGTTGCGGCAATCGATTCATCAAGCATGCGGTGCAAAGGACAGAGCACACCTAAGTGGGAGCCGATTTTTAAGGGGCATGACTTAATCCGCTTAATCGGATCAACACAACTAACGACTTCCAAAACCGTGAGAGCCTCAGGGTCGACTGCTAGGCTATAGCCGCCGTTGATACCACGTTGACTACTCACAATTTGCATCCGCGCAAGTGGCTGTAGCACCTTGGGTAGATAACTTACAGACACCTTAGTTCCCTCGGCAAGCTGCTGAGTTGTCTGAGGAAAGCCTGGGTTTTGCGCTAACCAAACGACTGCCCTTAAGGCGTATTCCGCAGTTTGCGTTACTGACATGACAATTCTCACAAAAATTTAGAGTCTGCCGAACTCATTTTTTCTCGACCGAAACATTAAATAAGACTAAAAAGTCTCTAACTCCAATAATAGCACAAGGCCCTTGCAGGTCAAGAGGACTAACAAGTCCACAATGGCAGTAAATGCTTATTTTGATAGGAAACTAAACCAAATAGCTTGAATCTATCATCGAGGAAAAGCTATTCACAAGGCTACTGATTACGGCGTAACTTTCCTATCGTAGGTTCATTTTCTTAAGCGATACAATTCTAGGAATCGGTTGCATGGCTAAATTTTTTGCTCAAAAGATTAAATGTCTCTCAATGCAAAGACTAAGTTTACTAGCTTTGAGCTTGCTGGTATTTGTTTCTGCTGATGGCCTTAGCTTAACCAAATCGGATGCTGCAACTAGTAATAGTCAATTAGAAGCTCAGGGAGATCTAACGAAGCTCATTCCAACCTTGAAAGGGCAATCAGCTCCTCCAAGAGACCCTTTTACGCTTTGGTACCGACAGCCAGCAAAAAGGTGGAATGAAGCCCTTCCGATTGGTAACGGAAAATTAGGTGCGATGGTATTCGGGGGAGTGAATCAAGAACGCATTCAACTTAATGAAGATACCATCTGGTCAGGTGAGCCGGTTGATCTCAATAACCCTAATGGCCCCAAAATACTTGCTGAGGCTCGTGAGCTCATCTTTAACGGTAAGTTTGCAGAAGCCGAGTCTCTAATGCAAACCAAATTCATGAGCCCAAATATCGTAACCAAAGGAATGCATACCTATCAAACCTTGGGAGATTTGCATTTTAGTCTTCCAGTTACTGAAGAAGTGTCTAACTATCGACGAACACTCGAACTCGATCAAGCGATCGCAAGGGTGGAATACGATTCAAGTGGTAATCATTATGTACGTGAGTATTTTTCAAGTCCTGTCGATCAGGCAATTGTCATCCGACTTACCTGTAATAAGCCACGGCAAATTAGTTTTGACTTGGAATTCTACCGTGACAAACAATCGAAATTAATTACTGAGAGTCAGAATGAACTGCTACTGACTGGAAGAGCACGAAGCACCAACGCCGAGGCTAAAAAAGAATTTCCTAGTTCGCAACAGGGAGTTGCCTTTGCTGCGAGATTAAAAGTGCTGGCTGAGGAGGGCACGACAGAAATTACTAACGGTAGAGTTCGTGTTGCAAATGCAAGTACCGTGGTAATTCTTTTGACTGCATCAACCAATTACTACGGAGAGAATCCATTAGAAGTTAGCAAAACCCGTTTAGATCAAGCGGCCCTTAAAAGTTATTCACAGATATTCAAAGAACACCTTACCGAGCACCGCCGTCTCTATTCCAGAATGGTAATCGAACTAGGTGGGAACGAGGCGGCTACCGAACCGACAGACTTGCGACTATCAAAAGTTAAACAAGGAACGTTTGATCCCCAGTTAGTTGCGATGTATTTTCAATACGGGAGGTACTTGCTGATCTCAAGTTCTAGGCCAGGCGGTATGGCTGCAAATTTACAAGGACTTTGGGCGGATGGCTTTACGCCACCATGGAGTTCTGACTATCACATCAATATCAATCTGCAGATGAATTATTGGTTGGCTGAATCTTGCAACCTTAGCGAATGTCACGAACCCTTCTTCGATGTTGTCGAAGCAATGATTCCCAATGGTCGTAAAACAGCTCGCACTATGTTTGGCTGCGGTGGCTTTGTTACAGGGCACTCGCTTGATGCTTGGTGGACTAGCGCACCGTGTGGCAAAAATGTCTATGGCATGTGGGTAACCGGCCCTGCTTGGTGTACCCGGCATTTCTGGGAGCACTGGCTCTATACTGGTGATCGACAATTTCTCAAGGAGCGTGCTTATCCGATTCTGAAAGAGGCGGCCGAATTTTTTGTTGATTTTCTCGTCGAGAATCCAAATACAGGTAAGTTAGTTTCGGGGCCTGTCACTTCTCCGGAAAATGTTTTTATCGCACCCGATGGCACGCGCGGTTCGCTTTCAATGGGACCCGCCATGGATCAACAAATTATTTATGAGCTATTCACACACTGTATTAACGCGGCAGAAATACTCAATACAGACCAAGAATTTCGAGAGAAACTGATCGCTTTGCGTAGCAATTTATCGAATCCTATTAAGATTGGAAGCGATGGGAGAATTCTTGAATGGGATCAAGAGTATAAAGAGCCAGCTAAGGGACATCGACATGTCTCTCATCTGTATGCTTTGTACCCTTCGTGGCAAGTGTCTCCTGGCACGGCTCTCGAAGGTGCCGCTGCGGCGCATAAGACGATTGACTATCGACTCAAGCATGGCGGAGCACGTACCGGTTGGAGCCGCGCGTGGGTAATTAACTTTTTTGCACGCTTGCTAGATGGCAATGCTTGCCAGGAGCATATTAAGGCACTATTCCTTAAATCGACCTTGCCAAATCTTCTGGACAACCACCCCCCATTTCAAATCGACGGTAATTTTGGTGCAACGGCAGGAATTGCAGAAATGCTTTTGCAGTCGCATGAGCAGAATGAAGCGGGCAATCACATTCTGGTCCTTCTTCCTGCCTTACCCGATAATTGGGCCAATGGAAGAATCACTGGGTTGCGGGCTCGAGGAGGTTTTGAGGTCGATCTAGTTTGGGAGAAAGGCAAATTGACCACGGTCAAGATATCGTCTGAAAACGGAGGAACTACCGTACTAAGGTATTCCGGCTATGAATTGTTACAAGAGGTTCCACTTAATGGCAAAGTAACTCTTTCGCTCGCTGACTTAAAAGCTCTTGCCAAGCGAACTGAATTGTAATATTCCAAGAATAATGACAGCACCAAAAAAACTGAACAATGCAACTAAACACCTGTCTGATGACTGGTTAGCAATCTATGTCGCTGGATTTCTGCTTCTTATCACATTCATCGCAACGGCTGGTAATTGCTACTTTAATACTGCTGACACAAAGATTGACTCGATCCCGGTCACAAATCCATTCGCTGATTTGGTTTCAAAACCATCTAGCTGGATAGAAAATCCAATTGATGCTTTCGCAAATCGAAGCGAGGCGCTTAGTTGGGATTGGTCTACATTACATGGTGTTTTAGGAGTGTTTGGCATTTTGCTATTGTTGCTCAGCGTAGCAATTTTCTTTCGCAATGGACTTAATGAAGGATTTCGTTTTTCCGGCGGTTTCTTAGCCGTTTTCTTGTTAGCTACCCTTGCTTATACATTAGCAGCCCACAGCGTTGTCAAATCTTACAACCTCGAATACGCCTTATGGGCGCTGATGGTAGGACTGATTATCTCCAACACGGTAGGCACACCTAATTGGATTCGTTCTGCTGTTCTGACAGAGTTTTATATTAAAACTGGTTTGATTCTACTGGGAGCAGAAGTATTGATGTCACGACTGGTGGCATTAGGCTTGCCTGGAATTTTTGTTGCATGGGTTGTTACGCCGATTGTCCTTATTAGTACTTATGCCTTTGGCCAAAAGGTGCTTAAAATCGAATCTCGATCACTTAATATGGTAATATCGGCTGATATGTCCGTCTGTGGTGTTTCCGCAGCTATCGCAGCGGCAGCAGCATGCAAAGCAAAAAAAGAAGAACTCTCGTTTGCTATAGGAATGTCACTTTCATTTACTGTAATTATGATGATTTTGATGCCAGTTGTTATCAAAATCATTGGTCTCAACGAGACGGTTGCTGGTGCTTGGATGGGAGGAACAATCGACTCGACCGGGGCCGTTGCTGCTGCGGGTGCCGTGCTAGGCGATCGTGCATTAGAAGTTGCCGCAACGGTTAAGATGATTCAAAACATCTTAATAGGTTTTTCGGCATTTGGTATTGCTACCTATTGGGTAACATGCGTGGAAAAGGAAACGAAAGAACAAGGTGAAGTTTCTGAACGGCCTCGTATATCAGAGATTTGGAAACGCTTTCCTCGATTCGTAGTCGGGTTTATTATGACTTCAATAATTTTTTCACTTGTGCATTCATTTATGCCCGAGGGGGATTCAATCGTTAACACGATGATTCAAGATTCGACAAAGACCTTGCGAGGTTGGTTTTTCTGTCTTGCCTTTGTCAGCATTGGTCTTGAAACGGATTTCAACGAATTAAGTCGATATCTCAAAGGTGGCAAACCTTTGCTGCTCTACCTTTTCGGCCAGTCGCTGAATTTAGTCCTTACGCTTGCGATGGCATATTTAATGTTTGGAATACTTTTTAAATAAAGCGGTGCAATGAAGAGAATAATTGCAGTCAAGTACTTGCAGCTATTGCTGGCATGCCTCGTAGTCGGAGTAGTTTGGTGCTTGGTGCTGCCTCAGGTTGCATCATTTTCCTACACCAAATCTCGCTTAGAACTACTCGATAAATATAGAGTTGATCCCAGCGCGATGTATTACACCGAACTCGAAGCGATGCAGGCGATACTAAATAGGTTGGAAACGAAAAATTCTAATATGCCCTATTCTTCAGAAATTGAGATTGCGACCTGCTCGGACTGTACTTGAGAAACTTCGCCCGCTTGGATGATGGTTTCAAGATTCGATAGGGGAGGCAAGATGGAGTTTTCAGGAACTATCAGCGGAAACAATTCATTGCCGATCGAGTAGCCGACAGGGACAAGAATCAGTACGACAATTGTTGCAAATATCTCTCCAAAAGCGATACTTGTCGCCATTGGAATGAGAATCTGAGCTTGAAGCGAAGTTTCTAGCAAAATAGGCATCAATCCGCCAACAGTCGTAACAGTAGTTAACATTACAGGACGAAACCGTCGGATTCCTGCCTCGAAGATTGCCTCTCTCACGGGAATGCCAGCCCGCATGCGGGCATTGATAAAGTCAACTAAAACAATTGAATCGTTGACCACAATACCGGTTAATCCAACGAGTCCAAACAAGCTGAACATCGTTAGTGGTAAGCCAAGCAAAGCATGTCCACCGATTGCGCCGATCGCACCAAACGGGATTACGATCAGTATAAGTAATGGTTGCCAATAGGATTTAAGTTCAAACGAGAGTAAAACGAACATTACAAGAATCGCTACTCCAAAACCTCGGAAGAGACTACTAATCGACTCGCGAGTTTGTTCTTGTTGTCCTTCCCAATTGACTTGCACTTCGGGAAATTCCTCCACGAGCTTAGGCATGTACTGGGCTTGGAGATCGGCAACGATGTTTCTTGCATTAGCTTTGGTTTCATCCAAGTCAGCAGTGATTGTAATGGATCGTTTTTGGTCTAAACGGTTAAGTTCAGAATAGCCTCGAACGATTTCAACCTCGGCCAATTCGGTAATGGGCCGCTCGATGCCATCCTCCAAGCGAACTCGCAATTCATCAAAAGTTGCCAATCGACGTCTTTCATCACGTGGATAGCGAACCATGATTTTCACTTCATGCCGACCACGTTGTACACGCATCACTTCTTCGCCGTAATACGCAGCCCGAACCGTTTCGGCAAGATCTGCCGTACGAACACCCATCGTCACTGCCTCGGGCTTAATTCTAAAACGATATTCCCATTTTCCAGGAAGAGAGTCATCTGAGATATCGAATACACCAGGGTACTCGGCTAATTTAGCTTTGCAACGCTCGACTGCTTCTTCCAAACGCTCGGTGTCATCGGGTGACGCAAGAAGTTTGAATTCAATCGGTATACCCGAGGGGCCAACATTTCTAGAGCCAATGCTAAGTTTTTCGACCCCAGCAATCTCCCCCAGTTCATTGCGCCAGGCAGATACGATTTGCTCACTCGTAATTTCTCGCTGTTCGGTATCCAGTAATTCAATCTCGACACTACCAAGATGGCTGCCTCCTACTCCGCTATCGGTAGCCGCATTGGGACCACCTCCTGAAATTTTTGCTCCGACAACTCGAAAAGAGGTGAGGCCAAGATCCGTTCCATTGGGTGATAATTGGTCGTTAACCCTCCAAAAAGCCTCTTCCAATTTCTTAGTTGCTGCCTGGGTAACCGATTCGGGTGTTCCATTTGGAAATGAAATCGAAGCTAGTATTGTATTGCCATCAAGTTTAGGAAAAATTACAAAAGGGACGTAACCAGCACGAACAAAACCAACAGCTATAATTAGGATTCCTATAAGAGCCGAGACAATAACCGGACGGTTATGGATAGCAAATTTAAGAAAAGGACCATAAAAAGATTCTATAAATAGGTTCAAAGCTTTAGTTGCAAGGAAACTCGCTGCTTCAATAAGAGGAACAACCCATCGAAAAATATAGAAAAACGTTCTTAATAGCTTAAAGAGGATACTGTCTTGGTGCGCTAAGTGAGCCGGTAGTATGGTTAAGCTTTCAAACAGTGAGGCGACAAGCATAGCTATGACAGCAGCAGGCATCACGGCCATGAATTTACCCATAATGCCACTCACAAATAGCAGCGGTGCAAAAGCAACAATTGTTGTTGATACCGAAGTAAAGATTGATGGCATTACTTCTTGAGCACCTTCGGCGGCAGCATCAGCCAGCGACTTCCCCATTTGCCGGTGCGCGTAAATATTTTCACCAACAACAATTGCATCATCAACGACAATTCCTAGTGCCATGACGAAGGCAAACATCGAAATCATATTCAAAGACTGATCGTTGAAATATAGATAAGCCGCAGCAGCAAACAAAGCAAAGGGAATTCCTAGTGCCACCCAGAAAGCGAGTTTTAAGTCAAGAAAAAGAACTAGCAACATGAAAACTATAAGTAACCCAAGCGTTGCGTTCTCATACAATAGATTCAAGCGACCACGTACTTCAACGGTTTGATCACTCCAAGTGACTAATTTGTATCCGGAAGGAAGCTTGGTTTTTTCTACATACTGATTCACCTCATCGACAATCGAGAGCATATCTTCGCTAGAGCTTCTTTCAACCGTCAAGGCAAGGGCAGGGCGGCCATTGATTTCGGCTGTCGATGCCATATCGACAAATTCATCGCGAACTTCACCAAGATCCGCGACTGTTAGCATCGCTCCACCTGGTTGGGTAATCAAAGGTATCCGTGAAATTCCTTCACCATCGGTGCGGCGATTATTTCCGCGCAGAAGAATTTCTTGAGAGTCGCTACGAAGAGTACCAGCAGGAAGCTCGCGATTTTCACGACGCACGATATTGGCAACTTGTTGCAAGCTCAAGCCGTGCGATCGTAGGGTGTGCTCTTCGATTTCAATATCAATTTGGAAGTCTTTGCCTCCAATGAAATCAACTTGCGTGATACCGCCGAGTTGGAGGAGGCCATCTCGCACACGCTCGGCATACTCGCGCAGCTTTAATTCGGTACCGTTCTCGGGACCTATGATTCCGACACGGATTGCTGATCGACGTGGAGTAACTCTTTGGATTTCGGGCTCTTCGGCCTCGACGGGAAAGCTTGGTATACGATCTATTTCTGATCGGACTTCGTCCAGGATGCGATCAGGTGAACGACTGCCTGTAGTTAATTCGATAATGACACTTCCCGATCCCTCAGCGGCTACTGAGGTTACTTTTTTGATTCCTTCAAGCGACCTAACAGCCTCTTCAATTTTTTGACATATGCCCTCTTCAACTTCTTGCGGTGCGGCGCCAGGGTAGGGCACCGAAACCAAGATGATATCGATGTCGAAGTTGGGGAACGACTCTCGCTGCATCGAACGAAATGAGAATAACCCGACTACCATGATTGCAATCATTAGTAGATTCATAGCCGGGCTATTTCGGATCGCCCAAGCTGGCAGGGAGTTGTTGGTGCCCCGTATCATGAGGTTTCTCCGTTATGATATATCGGTCTTACCCGTTTACCGTTCGTAGGCGAGGCGAGCGGTGAGATAACGATATCATCGTTTGCTTTAATCCCTCTCGGATCGGCAAAGACAAGAATTTTGTCCCCAACCGACTCGGCAATGCGTATGGTCCGACTTTCTAATTGTTCTTCTTGAACGATCCATACACGATTACCTGGATGCAGTGCAGTTACCGGTATCTCTAACAATTCAGTATTAGGTTGCAGATGGATTAGTACCTCAACATACATGCCAACTAACAAGCTTGGCGGAGTACTGCGAATGTATTTAGCTGACAGATCATAAGTTCGACCAGCACTTGGGGCATCAACTTGTACCAAACAGGGGACCATCCGAGTTTGAGAATCAATGCCAGCTCCATCGAAACGAGATAAGATTCCATCCCAGGCAAATTTTTGTTCCTCTATGTTATAAATTACAGTTACGGGAGTTTCAGGAAACTGATAAATGGGGCTATTTACATAGCTACCCGAGTTTCTTAGTTCGGCGAGTTGATTCGTCATTAAACTGCATCGAACATCAAGCTGAGACGTATCTCGAACCGTGAATACCAGAGCCCCTTGCTGCAAGTAACCATCTTGTTCGACGTGCTCTTCGGTTATGACTCCATCAATAGGTGAATAAATCGAGCAGCGATCCAGCGCGAGTTTTGCTGCTTGCAAGAGAGTTTCAGTCCGTCGAATGGCACTTCGCAATCTTGGCAAACTTGCTTCGAGTAAGCGTTGTTGATCGCTTTGTGATTGCGAAGAAATACGGGAATTAACGATGTCTCGACGAATCGTGTCGATTTCTGATTCTGTAACTGCACCTGGTGTACGAATGCTCTCAATCCGTCGCAGTTCTTTTCGATTTAGTTCAACTGTTTCTTCCGCAAGTGCAACTTGTTGCTTTGCATTTTCGATTTGGACTTGTAACTCATCAATGCTAACACGCGCTTGTTCTAATTCTGCTTCGAGTCGGTCGACTTCGAATTGGTAGTCACGCGAGTCGATTTTTATTAGTACTTCCCCTTTAGTTACGGTCTTTCCTGTTTGGCAGTTGTCTGACTTCATCGCAACGCGACCACCCGATTCGGCAGCGACATCGAGATCACGGTAAGGCTGAACAAGTCCATCGACTGAAAAGTTCAATCCCCCATCGTATGCCGATGCCTTGACACATTCGACGGATGGATACCCGTCTTGATTTGTGGACTGTTGTGGGGGATCTGCCGTGCCAAGCATGAAGAAGATTAGAATAGCCCCCGCTAGAAGAAATATTGACAAAAACGATTGGAAGGCAATAGCTAATAATGTTGGTTTAGAATTAGACGATGAATTAGTACCAATGAGCTGCGGTTGCATGCGATTACCGTTGCTTTATTTCTCTTGTATGATATTATGTAACAATTGTTACAATTAATCTTATTCCACTCAATATTCTTTGGCAAGTAAGAAATTGATTGATTCCTCTCAAGATACACGACAACGGTTGCTTGAATCAGCAATCACGGAATTTGCTCTTTCTGGCTACGAAGGCGCAACAGTAAGAGAAATCTGTGATCGAGCCGAGGCAAGTGTTAATGCGATCAATTATCACTTTGGGGATAAGAAAAGCTTGTACATAGAAGCGGTTAAAACTTCCCATCGCAAAATACGCAGTGTGCCAGGTTTAGAGATCGTTGATCAGATTGCCGAAGAATTTGACGGTGCTCCGGAGCAACGTCTACTAGCATTCATCCGTGGGATGGTTGCCATGGCGATGGCTGCCGATAATCGTTCTGACATCTATCATCAACTTCTTTTTCGTGAAATTGGTAAGCCTACCGGGGCGATTGATCATGTCGTAGAGGAATTTATTGGCCCCAAATTTAAGCAGCTAACTCGAATTCTAGACGCTTTGTTGCCTTCGAATACGACGCTGATGAAAAATCGCCTATTGGGGCTCAGCGTTGTCGGACAATGCTTGCATTATAAGTTAGCTGCTCCAATTATCCCTCTCTTATTGACCAAGCGAGAACAGAAGCAACTCAAAGTCGATCTTGTTGCCAATCACATCTATGAGGTAACGTTGGCGGCTATTAATTCAATGCGGTAATGTGTCGTAATAAATGTTGAAGTCACATAATTCAAAACATTTGAGATTAGAGCTTTATAGCAATGGCTGGTAGGTTGACCGAATAGTATGTTGCATCGATCTTAATTTTAATAATAAGCAATAGTCGTACTGTAAGACCTGATGGACTTTGGTTGTAATAAAGGATTATCAGAGAAAGTGATAAGATGATGAGCAAGACGGATTGCCGAAATTTAGTCTTAGTACTTGGAGATCAGCTCGACTTTACTTCGTCTGCGTTTGATCACTTTGATATTTCTCAAGACTTGGTATGGATGGCAGAAGTCGATGAAGAAGCGACTCATGTCTGGTCTCATAAAGCAAGAATTGTGCTTTTCCTATCTGCTATGAGGCATTTTTGTGCAGCTTTAAGACAAAGTAATTATAGAGTCGAATATCATCGGCTCGACGACTCAAAGAATTCATCTAACTTTGAATCCGAATTGCAAATGGCAATCAAAAAGCACAAGCCCGACAAGTGTATCGTCGTTCAGCCAGGAGAGTGGCGTGTGCTGCAAATTTTAGGGTCTTGTTGTGAATCGCAAGGCATTGAGCTGGAAGTACGCGAAGATCGTCACTTCTTGAGCACCCTAGAAGAAT
>CAYGQU010000004.1:19380-21134 GCA_964352045.1 uncultured Planctomycetaceae bacterium | reverse complement strand
ACATGTGGCAGCGGATGCCGAGCCTCCGACTCGAACAGACTTTGATAAAATTCGCTCAGCTCGGCATCCGCTGCCACATGTTCTGCCAGCTTCTGAAAACGCTCACAAGATCGAGCTTCAATTAGCCCGGCTACAAGTAACCGATCGACCGCTTTGTCAGGCTCCTGCTTGCGGACCAAATCGTTAAGTCGTCGGCCATAGTTACTCGGCGTAAGCCGTCGAAATTTAATCTCACGTCGCTTTAGCAAGGCAAGCACCATGTGAAAATGTTCGAGCTCTTCATTAACGATCTCGGTCATGTCACGGCATAGCGTTTCATCTTCAACATAGGCGAAGATTAGGTTCAATGCCGTTCCTGCTGCTTTCTTTTCGCAGTGGGCATGATCGATCAAGATGGCTGGTAAATCGGCATCGACTTGCTCGAACCAATCAGCGCATGTTTCACTTTTTAAATGGAGCATCGCGGAATATCAACTCGGGTAATCAAATCTTTAAGTTAATTGGCTCTCTCCATTGCACCCGCCAGTGAGAGGAGTCGCAAGGGGTAAAACACTAGAGATAATAGACCCCATTTGCACTAGATCACTGCCGATCAATCGTAGTTCACTAGATTGCAAGAAGAAAGCAAGGACCGATCATGATAAAAACCCTTTGGCCTGCTAGCAGCATTTGGGTGCAATCACGCCGTGCTTCGCATTCTTTGTGCCCGGCATGTCGTTGAGTGTCATCAATTCAAAATGCAATCAATAAACGATGCTATTTTAGCTGTTCGCGTGTTTGCTTAGCTACCTTATCGAGTAACGTAAGAGGCATCCAACGCTTAAGTCGCCAGTACCATGACGCTTTTTTTCCGATAGGAACTTCCAGCGATCCTTGACCGAAGGCTTCCAAAGCTTGAGACACAACCTCCTCAGCCGTAAGTTGTGCCTTTTCCAAATAATCAGCAACCTGATCTCGGTAAGCTTCCTGTGAATAACTTCCGTTGTCGAAGAGATTGGTTGGGACCACCCCGGGTAAAATAACCGTCACTTGGTGACCTTTAGGTCGTAGCTCTCCACGCAAGGTTTCGCTCAGCCCCACAACACCCGCTTTGCTTGCGTTGTAGGCGGTAAATCCTGGTGGGGAAATCGCTGCGAAAATTGACGCGACGTTAATAACCCCCGATGGCAAAGTACCGAGCGGATGGTTCGACAATAACGGTACGACTGCTTGGCAGCCGAGCAAGTTACCAATCAAGTTGACTTCAACCACGCGGCGCAAATCTTCCGCTTGGCTATCGACAATATCCCCTGCATGCAGAATTCCTGCATTGTTGACAAGCAGCGAAACAGGTCGGCCTTCCAACGAGTTGACGACCTCCTTCCAAGTCGTTTCAGAAGCAACATCGCCAGCGATGCGAATGATCTGACAAGTGGAACAAGCCTCGGCAATCGCATCACCAATTGCCATCAGCGAATCGTACTTTAATTCCACGAGAAGAAGATCGTATCCCCTAACAGCCAGCTGCGTAGCAAAAGCAACACCAAGCCCACTGCCACTTCCTGTGACAATCGCAAGAGGTGTCTCCGAGTTGTAAGAAGCAGCCATCGCAGGTTCTGAGTTTCCAACGAAATGTAATAAGGTTTATTTGACCCCCGCAGCAGCAGAGGCACCTCACCAGTTTAGGCCCAGAGGGCCGCAATTAGTAAGATGCCTCGACGGCCCAATAGCTCGACGGCCCAATAGAGATTGCCTTAGATTGGACAATTATGACC
>CAYGQU010000004.1:0-19370 GCA_964352045.1 uncultured Planctomycetaceae bacterium | reverse complement strand
ACCTTGTTCGGTTGGAGTCGTTGTAAAAAAGCAATAGTTTACCCATGTTAAACCGCCTGATCGTAGTGTCGCCGTGGTTTCATTTCGTAGGCTCAGCCGTTTCTGACGAGCCGAAGTGAGCTGGTTAAAGGAACTAGGTATTAAAGTTAGCTTGCCCTTTTCGCGATTAAGTAGCGACTAGCTCGTGTGTCGAAATAGGCAGACCAAGGAAAAGACCCCTGCGACCGAGATTCCCGCGGCGCTCAGCAGGCCAGGGTAATCCTTTTCAAAAAGTTGTTGGCAATAAGAACATTCAGTTAAGTGCGTTGCCATGTCGCTTGCTTCCTGCTTAGCCATCGGATAAACGTTCGTTAAATGCTGTTCATAAGCAGCAAACCGAGCGTGGCACGCTTCACAGGTAATCCCATCAGAGCGGGGATTTAAGTTGTCTGTAAGACTACTAAGAGAGAAGGCTAGCAAAATACCAGCCGTTGCGGCAAGCAGGCTTCGCTTCATCACTTGGCCGGCCATTCGCGTCCGTTCGGCTGTTCGCAGGGATTTCCCTAGCGATTGTAATTCGCCCCCACGGCAGTTTTCCCACGAATCGTTTTCGTTATTCTGAGGTGTTAAGTTCGACATAATGTTTTTGTCTCGATGGGGTCGGTCAACCTATAAATGCTAGGCAGAAATAAGGGCGACCTGTTAGGCAACTACTGGTTAGTATCGGCATTTGTGCGATTTATCTCCGTATGACGTCACACATAAGTCGCTTTTGACTTTTAAGTTTTTTAGGGGGCTGACTTAAATATCCTACTTAATTGAAATTTTATTGCGGGGAACGGGACCGGGGAGCGTCGGCTGCTTGGGCGAGCCAATTGAGGTCGGTCAGCAAGATTTTACGTCTTCCGACTTCGACTTGGCCCTCGGATTGTAATTCGCCTAGGACAACCGTTACGGTTTCACGCGTGCTTCCTATGACGCTGGCAAGGTCTTGATGCGATAGCTTGATTTTAAGACGCACTGCACCGTTTGCTCCCGACTGGGTCGTTGCGGGCTCACCGTATTGATCGGCCAATTCGAGTAACAGGCTGACAAGGCGTTGGCGATTTGAACGGAACAACAAGGATTTGAGTCGCCGTTCGATGCGTCTGCGACGCAATCCGATCAGCCTAGTGATACCTAAAGCAAGTTGCGGAGTCTCTTCGACTAAGGTTCGCAGCAACTCGGCCGGGAGCAGTATGACAGTTGATTTCTCGGCTGCTTCGGCAAACTCTTCACGAGCTTCGCCATCGAGCGCGGCGAGTTCACCAAAGACCTCACCTGGTTCGATGAACGCCAAAATCGTTTGCTTGCCATCGTCGGTGATCGAGCCAATCTTGACTCGGCCCTCTGCCAAAACCAACACCGATTCGGCAGCATCAGTTGGAAGATAGATGGGGGCACCTCGTTTGAACTGGCGCATCCGACAGCGCGGCTCGATTTGTGCAAGCCGTTCAGACGAAAGTCGACGAAACAGATCGCACTGTTTCAAGTACCAAAGTTCTTCGGTCATAGCGGCCCGATGACGCGAGCTAGGTCCTTAACAAAGTGATCAAGGTAAATATTTAAAAGAATCTTTAAGTATACCTCACAAGAAAGTTGCGGGAACTAGCACTTTTGTTGTTTCTTCTGTGAGACAGCCTACGCTAGATCAGCTCGAATAAGGTTATGTTGCGTGGGTTGCCCAGTAGCCACCCAAAGCGTGATCGTAGTTTGCCTCGGTTCCTCTTACTTCGTCCATGACTTGGCCATTGACGAATACCGTTTTACCACCGACCCAAGTACGGACTGGCCAGCCTGTTAGTTCGACGCCATCCCAAGGACTCCAACCACATTTGGTTAACTGTTCGTGATTGCGAATGGTTTGCTTCTTATTGCGATCCACCAGTACTAGATCAGCATCGTAACCAACTACGATGCGTCCTTTGCCGACGATGTCCCAAACACGTGCGGGTGCATCGCACATCCAGTGGACGATTTGTTCGAGGGTGCATCGACCTTGATTCGCTTCATTGAGCATGAGTGCCAAGGAGTTTTCAACGGCCGGCAAACCGGATGGCGAATTCGGATAGGCTTGTTGCTTCTCTTCGAGTGTATGCGGAGCATGATCGGTCGCAACGACTTGCAGCGTATCGTTACAAAGCGCTTCCCACAGGCGTGGCAGATCGTCGGGCGATTTGATTGAAGGATTCATCTGGATCAACGTGCCAAGCCGGTCGTAGTCGTTGGTTGAGAAAAGCAAATGGTGCGGACAAGCTTCCCCCGTGATCAAACCGTTGCCCGTATCAATCGCTTGACGGATCAAGTCGGTTTCATCGCCTGTCGAAACATGAAGCACATGGAAACGATGCTTGTGTCTTGCCGAAAGGTCGATCGCTCGAGCCGTTGCAATGGCAGCCGCTTGGTGATCGCGAATGCGCGAATGGTCGGCAATGGAGACGTTCTCACCGCCAAGAATCCTTGCCGCATTGGCTTGAACGGTGGCTTCATCTTCGCAATGAGCTGTTAGCGGCAGTGTTGTCTCGGCAAAGATACGTTCAAGCACTTCTTGCTCATCGACCAGCATGTTACCGGTGCTTGATCCGATGAAGATTTTTATGCCAGGAGTCCGATACGCCCCCCGCATGGCTTCCAAATTTTCGGTCGTCGCACCGAAGTAAAAGCCGTAATTCACACGAGAATTCTTTGCCCCGAGCTCTAGTTTTTGGAGCAGTCGTTCTTGCGTGGTTGTTGTTGGTTTGGTGTTTGGCATTTCAAGAAAGGTCGTTACACCTCCCTTGGCACAAGCGCGGCTTGCGTGTGCTAAGTCTTCTTTATGAGTCAGCCCTGGTTCGCGGAAGTGGACTTGATCGTCGATTACGCCTGGCAGCAGATCGAGCCCCGTGGCATCGATCGTTTCAGCCACCGGTAGCGATGCTGCTGGATCAATTTCGGCAATCTTTCCCTGTTCGATGACGACATCGACTTTGGCGCTTCCTGTAGGAAGCAGAACATTAGCTCCGCTGATCAGTGTTCGCATAGAGTTTGTTTATCGTTGGATGGGGCGTGATGTTGTAGTTGGGCCTCCGAGGCGAATCGAAAGATCTACTAACTCTACAGCAATTTGTCGCCCGATGACGACATGTCGCGAAAAGGCAACATGCAAATTTCAGGCTTCTTTAGGCAGGTTGAGTAAAAATTTTCGTCACCATGATGAAACACAACCTAAGTTTATTTGGGTAGTATTGCGACCCCACCTCCTCCTGACGCCCCCGCGTCACCCACCTTTTCAAACGACTTTTCAAACGACTTTTCAACTCGCCTAAGTAAGTAATTCACTTACGAAAGGTAATGCCAAGCAAGCGACTCTTGTTCAAGACGAGCTGCCTAAAGGTCTATTCATCCTATGTCAAATCGCCAGCCTAAAAGTAAGTCTCAGCTTGCGCAGAAGTCATTAAACATATGGACTAAGGGTTGGTTCACAACCTCACAATCGTTTCGTTCGAGCCCCCGACGCTTAAGCGTGATCGAAAGGCTCGAAGATCGTGTCGTTATGTCGGCCGATCCACTTGGTGTTCCCTCGATGGGCCACCATGGACTGGGAGGATCAATCGAGCAAGCGATCATTGATTCCAGTACTGCCTATAATCCGCAAGCTGATTTCTGGCTCGATCAAGAGCTCTTGTCCACCGAAGAAGACTTGGGGCAACGCATCGAGCAAACGCTGTACGAAGCACACGCTCTTACTGGGCAAGACGACGTTGTCTCGAAGTACGGTTTTGCCGGTTCAGGACAAACGGTGGTTGTGATTGATTCAGGAATTGCCTACGAGCACTATGCACTAGGGTCGGGTTTTGGTGAAAATTATCGAGTGGTTGGCGGATGGGATTTTACGGAGAACGACGCCGATCCCTATGATGATGGTCCCTCCGGCGGACATGGTACCCACGTCGCTGGTATCATCGGAGCGCAAGGTGATGGAAATCATTCGGGTGTAGCGACCGATGTGGATCTTGTCGGACTTCGCGTCTTCGACGATGCGGGTAACGGCTACTTCAGTTGGGTTGAAGATGCGCTTCAATGGGTTCATGACAACCGAAATGCTTTTGAAAACAAGATCACCACGGTTAACCTCTCGTTAGGAACGAGTTGGAATTCCGACAGTGTCCCAGCGTGGGCGATGCTCGAAGAAGAATTTGCCCAACTCGAGGCGGATGGCATCTTTGTCTCGGTCTCGGCTGGTAATTCTTATACTTCCTACAATGAACAAGGCGTAAGTTATCCTGCTGCCAGCAGCCACGTTGTTCCGGTAATGTCGGTCGATAACAGTGGTAATCTCAGCTACTTTAGCCAGCGGGCCGAATACGCCATCGCCGCTCCAGGCCGAGGTATAACTAGCACCTTGCCTGATTACAAAGGCAGCGATAGCGATACGATTGATGATGAATGGGGATCCATGTCAGGCACCAGCATGGCTGCTCCCTACGTCGCTGGCGCGAGTGTGCTGATTCGCGAAGCGATGGAGTTCACAGGCCTAACTGACATCGATCAGTGGGAAATCTACGATGTCATGATGGCAACCGCTGATAGCTTCTACGATTCTTCTTCCAATGCCTATTACAAACGATTGAATCTTGAAGCAGCGATTGACGCGATCATGCCGGAAGATGATTTTGGATCTTCCCTCGAAACAGCTTTCGAACTTGGTACGATTGCAGCTTCGGGAGAAGCTTCGACGTTTTCTATGCTAAGCGGAGCGATCACAACTCTTACGGATGCAGACTACTTTTCGTTCACAGCCGGAGCAACGGGAGTCGCCACGTTTACGACGATGTCAGCGACGCATGCTTTGGTTGCTGATTGGGGTGCCTGGGTAGCAGGTGGGGAAGGGGCGTCAGGCTGGGATGTCGAGAACGGTTATGCCATGGAGGTCGTAGCCGGAGAAACCTATACAGTTGCGCTTTCTTCAGCCAATGGCCTTGGCTACTACGACTTTGATATCGACCTGGAGCAAACCTTCGCACCAATTGATCTCGGCAATGTTGATATTCAGGAAACGCGTGAAGCACTTTCGTACTCGGGCGAAGCATGGTACGGCTTAACAGTTGGCAGCACAGGTTACTTTACGGTTGAGTCCTTGCCACAATCGGGCACAGCCCAAATAGCAATTTACGACGTCAATCTTAACTTGCTAGATACAGGAGATTCAGCTGGCAGAGTCGATGCACTGGTTAACTCGGGAGATACGATCTATGTCCAAGTCATCGGCGACAGTAGCGACTTTGATCTACGTTTAACCAATGCGGTTTCGGTTAGTGGATCAAGTGTTGTCGCAATTGGTACCATGGGCGATGACAACATAACGTTCACAGCTGGGGCCTCGTGGCACTCGTTTTCGATTAACGGAGTTGCTTATACACTAAGTGCCGACAGTTACGATGACTTTAGTATTGATGGCAACGGAGGTGCTGACTCGGCAATGCTTTATGGTACTTCAGGCGATGAAACACTGATTGCCAATCCTACGGAAGCGACTTTAACAGGTAGTAATTACCAAGTTGAAGTAACAGAATTTAGTTCGATCCAAGTTGGTGGTCAGGGGGGCAATGATACAGCGCATTTGTACGGAAGCTCTTCTTCTGATCGAGCTGTCATAGGTAAAAATTATGGATTATTGCAAAGTAGTGCAGTCGGCTACTTCAATTACGCAATGGGTTTCAACGATGTTAATGTCTACGCTGTTTCTGGTGGAAGCGATCTTGCTGTAATTAACGGAACAACGTCAAACGATCTTGTCGATATGTCAGCTAACCAATCGACAATAACCGACGAATCATCATCGTTTTCATCACAGGCTAATGGCTTTGTAACGGTTTATGCCTACTCAAATGGTGGAGATGACCAAGTCAGTCTCAACGATGGAGCTACTGACGATCAGTTTATAGGAACCGAAACCTATGCACTTTATCGCAGCACAACAGGTGATTTCAACAACTTTGCTTTTGGATTTAAGCATGCAAATGCTTACTCAACAAATGGGGGGAATGATCTTGCCTATCTCTATGATTCAACATCGAATGATTATGCTGAATTCGGAGCTGACTATGGACAACTCAGCAGCGTCGATGGAAGTTTTAATAATAGGACAGAAGGTTTTGTAAGAGTATCAGCCTATGCATTATTTGGTGGTGATGATCATGTTGTACTGAATGACAGTGCCGGCAACGATAAGTACTTGGCACGTCCTGAGTATGTGATGATATATGATGATGCATCAAGCTACTTCAATCTAGCACTTGGCTTTGAGTCAACTGAGGCGATAGCTGGTAATGGTGGAGATGACGAAGCAATTCTCTATGATAGTGCCAATGACGATTTGTTCGATGCGTCTCCTTTGACAACGGTTTTATCGGATGGTTCGACTTATCAAAACACGGCAACTGGCTTCGGCGTAGTAACAGCCTATGCGTCGGATGGAAATGATGCTGCCGTTTTAACGGATAGCGCAGCGGATGATCGTTACGTGGCAGGTAGCACCTTTGCCATAATGCGAGATACGACCGAGAGTTACATCAACACAGCGGTTGGTTTTGAAGTGACTCAAGGCATCTCTATCAATGGGGGGCTCGACTACGCAACACTGTTTGATTCCGCTTTGAATGACACCTTCACTTGGTCAGCAGCCACCGCAGTCATGACAGATAACGCCAATAACTATAGGAATGAAGCTACGGGCTTCAACGGCGTCTTTGCCTATGCGAATAATGGTGGCAATGACACTGCCGTGTTGAATGGCACCACGGAAACCGACTACGGATATGCTTCTGGGAATCTGGCAAGAGTTATATCACCCACCTCACTTGGTATCGCCAATAATTTTGATCAAGTTACGCTCGATGATGGTTCGGGTGGGAATGATCAACTCGATGTAGAAGCCATCGACTACGCACTTGCTACCCTTGGTGACTGGACATAATAGGCATTGAAATTAAAAGATCAATTTGCCTAATGATTCATCGCTCGGTTGATTGCGTCGCGAAATCGCTTCCCTCCTTCGATTTTGCTTAGCCATTTATTTGCCCAGGTTTGGGCTTTAGTACCGTAAGTTTTCTGTAATTCGCGATTCTCTAGCAAGTCTTGAAGTAATCGCATTTCATTTTCTTGAAGCGAAGTTAGTACAAGGCCACTATCGGTCTCGTGGATCATTCTCATGGAACCGACCTCTTTTGGACCAATCCCGAGGATTGGTTTACCAGTCATCATGTACTGACTGATTTTTGTCGAAAAAGAGAGTTTCGTGTACTTCACGAATTGTTCTTCACAGCTTTCTGCATGAACTAAAATATCGGAATTTGTAAGAACGCCGTGAAGGTCTTGAGGACTAATCCATCCTTTCACTTGAACAAAAGGATGCTCCGATAGTTTTTTTCCCAGCCTAGCGATCTCTGTCTCAGGAGCATACAGGTGTAGTATCGCTTTTAAAGGATTCACTTTAGAAATTTCTTGAATAGCGTTAGCTAGTGCTAAGAGCGATTGATGTCTGCCCAAGCGAATTCCACCTGCGTAGGTTAATATCAAGGGTTTATCGTCAGGATCTGAGATTCTATTTGCTATTTGGTCGGTCGCATTATATGGTTCGACGAGTGTTGTAAACCAATCCCACGGCAAGTCATATTTTTTTTCATAAGCCTCGGCCATGATCGGGCTTATCGCTGCTCTGCCCGAAGAATAATTTATTAGGTCAATAAATGCTTTTTTCGAGGCCTTAGCCATTGTTTTGCTTAAGGGTAAATTGTCGTACATGGACGTAACATAGTCGTCTGTTACATGCAGATAGACAGGTAGATCAAGAGCTTTGGCCGAGTTGAAAACAACCTTAGATAACCAATAATTACCAATCAGAGCATAGATACCATCGGGTTGAATCTCTTGAAGTTGTTTGATAAGTGTTGATTGAATTCGATAGAATTGAGAGGCCCATATCTCTGAAGTAATTTTAGCCCAGCCAAGCATTTTAGGCCGACGCTTCACCTGTTCAGTCAGGTTACGAGAGGTTGAATTCTCAACGCTTATAGTCTGTTGGCTTTTTTGAGTGCAACGACCTAGTAGATTGATACTCCGGTAGTTATGGCAAGTTTCCCAGTGAGGCTCGTAGTCAATCATCAATGGAAAGTAAATTCCATACAGAGAATTGCGTTCCCACCCATTCCATAAAGAACTAACCAAAATACCATTGGCCTGATCATTTCTGATGGGATTATTTGCAACGATGGCGATTCGGTGAGTATTCAAATTCCTCATAGACAATTTGATTCACTTATGATGAGTGCAAATAACTCAGCTGATTTTCCAAGAAACTTATTTTGTCATATTTGTTAAACACTTTTTTTCGTTCCAACTAAATTGGTAATTTGCCAAGCTAGAAAAATCCCCCAAAAAGCAATGGATTCTTCTGGATATGAAAGCCTTCCATTGTTAGCAGGCAGGTAATAAAAACACATCGAGCAAAGGCAGAAAAAAGGTATTGCAAGCGCATTTTGGCAGTTGAGGCAATCAGCCCAGGAGCGTGCTAAAAAAAAGGCCAAAACCCCAACAAGGAAGATTGCACCTAAGAAAGTTGCATCCGAAGCAAGCCATGGATAGATCGTATGCCATTTTCCTGTAGCACTGTAGCCTGTTTCTAATTCAAGACGGGCTGGATAGCTTCGGTACCAAAAGAAATCAGAGTCGCCAACAGCTTTACCAACACGTCGCATGAGGAATGTAGAATGCCCAACACCATAGCAAGGTTCGTATGGCAATTGTAAGCATTCAGACAATCCATTGTAGCCATTGGTTAAATAGGTGCTGATTGTGTAGATAGGATACTCAATGGATTCGGGTATTTTGAAGCCGTAAAGCTCTTCAGACCATTGGGTCGTCCAGAGTGGATATTCATTTGCTCCTACGTCGTAGCGAGAGAGCCGAGAGTGTGAAAAGTATTGGATTGCTACTAGCATGATAACGCAAGTTGCAGCAGCTAATTTGACTTGTTTGAAATGGTTAGACTTCTTGGTTGGACAAAAGTGATTCGTTTCAGTTTGAACTGTTATTTGTTTTTTTTGAGCAATTGCCTGATAATGTTTTTGTAACCAAAGTACCCAGGGTGCAATAAGCGCAATATCGAAGATTCCAATTGCTGCGCCCGTGAATAGAGCCTCGATGAGATTAACACCTATCGCTCCACACAACAGCAATTTATGATTCATCGAAAGCAAGGGCCAAAATGCGATACCCAGCGGAACAAGGGACTTAATTATAGGAGAGCCGATAACGCGAAGAATTACGATATACGATGAAGCTCCTTTTGCTTCTTCGTATAACTCTAATCTCGCGATATAAGCTGCGCCTGGATTCAGGATGGCTTCCGATAGTGATATGCCGGCACTATTACGAAGCGATATCGTAGCTGGAGCTAGGATAAGTGTTGTAAAGATCGACAGCATAAGAAGTTTCTTCCAACTTACGGTTGCTTTTCCAACCGTAAGTTGGTGTCTAATCCCTAGTCGATATCCTAGATAAATAGCAAGTTGCCCTATCAAGGCATAAGCAAAGAGATAGAAGTTAGCCGACTCGACCCTTTCGACGGGCCCAAAGGCATACGTTAATAGTGAGAAAGTCAAATAGACTTGAAAGAACATCAATGGCAACCAGTAACTCATGCTGAGTAGCTGCGTTTGGTCTATTAGATTTTTAGAAAGATTGTTCATACGGACTAGATTTTAAGAAGACGCTAATTAGCGCTTTTTAGCTTGCTCATAATCGCTTGTTCGATGCTTGGATCCAAAGCATCAATTCGGCTAAGACACCATAAATAGACTGCGGCTAGACATGGCGTTGCAATAAGTATGATGACGGCTGAGTTGATTCTGTTTGAAGTAGGAAAGATGGGAATTAGAAAATAGCAGGCAATTAGAATTATTGCTGAAAAAATAGTTGCTCTATAATCATGCATTATTCTCATTTTTTGACTCGGCATATGATTGTTTACTAGCAACAAGAGTGTGATCGATCCGATAGCCCAGCAAATAGCGCTGCAAGCACATAGACCGATAGGGCCATACCACTTTAATGCGATTGGTTTGCAAAGTACTAGTAAAATCAAGGTGGCTATACCGGCATAGAGTTCAAGGCGTGGTAGACCAATAGCTCGGGTAAGCACAGCTGCAGGAGCGCTTATCGAAACAGCAATCATTGTTCCTAATAATCCCCAAAATAAGTAAGGAGTTGACTCGATATGAGGTGTACCTAACCAGAGCGTGAAGAGATATTGATGCAATATCCAAATGATTATCGAAGCCATGCCAATAGCTACCGTTGTTAGGCAACTGTAACGACGATATACACGGAGACATTCTTCGCGATTGTTATTCGCAAAAAGACTTCCCACAACAGCCGACATGGGAATTAATACCACCATGCTAAGTTCCATTAACGAGTTGGAGACTCGTTGTGATATTGCCATATGGGCAACTTCGTTAATAGCAAAATAGGATGCCGTCAGGAGCCGATCCGCTTGATCGCGTGCAAGTACGGTTAAACCTGCCAGCATCGTCGTTGTCGCATAGAGTGAGTACGTGATTAAGCGTTCTTTTTCTGGAAAAGCGGGTAAAGGCAAAGAAACATGAAGAGAATGTCTTATGAAGTAATTCGATGCAAAGAACGTCACACACATACCTATCGTTAATCCGAAAGGCATAGCATAGATGCTTTGCTCTACTGTTAAGAAAGTAATACTCGCAGCACAGGTGCAAAGTGTTCCAAGGGATTGAATTGCCGATGATGTTCCTGAACGGTGACTGGCTGTGATCAGCGAAAGCATGATTTGATTGTATGTTGCTAGCAATCCTAATAAAGCCATCCAGGGGATCGCATATAGGGGCTTAGCAATTTCTACTTGGTTGCTCAGGTGGCTTGTAACTATAGGATTGATTGTCAAGAAAACTAAGGCCACAACGGTACTAGCAGCTAAAAACATCCCTGCGAGTGACCGAAAGCTTTTAAGTAATTCGTCGTGATCCGAATCAAAGCATTTTGCAAATTTCCAGAGCGATACTGATCCAGCGCTCACTTGCATCAATGAAATGGCTGCGTAATAAGAGACAAGTATTTCCCACAAGGCATAACCCGTGGTTCCTAGGTAATGTATGACAATAGGCGTGCATGCCAAAAGAACCACTAGCGCAATGCCTCTTGAGACAGCAATCAATAAGCTGCTGCCAAGCATCAATTTGGAATGGCTTTTGGAGGGCATGAAAAAGTTGCGTCTAGATTGATTGGCTATTTAAGCAGCTTGGTTTTTTGAATTAGTAGCTTGCTGAAGAATCTGAGTGATTACTTGCTTTGTCTTCATAAGAATGGTGGTGTCAAGCGTTGGATGCACCAAGAACATCAAACTCGTCTCGCCTAATTCTTTAGCAACAGGATGCCGTAGCTGAGGACGCCAATCGCTAGGGAAAGCTTCTTCAAGATAAATTTCGCTGCACGAACCAGAGAAGCAGGGTACGCCTTGGTTGTTTATCTCTAGCATAATCCTATCGCGATCCCAATCTTGTCGTAACGCATTGGGGCGTATAAAAGTTGTAAACTTATAATAAGAGTGGTGGCAATTTGATGAGGGGATTGGTGTGCGAAGCAAATCGCTTTGTGCAACAGAATCAATTAGCAGTCTGGCATGGTTTCGACGTGTTTCGACCCAATTTGGTAATTTACGCAATGCAACACGACCAATTGCCGATTGCATCTCGGTCATTCGCCAATTGGTGCCAAACGATTTATGTAGCCAGCGAAAACCTGGTGGATGTTCGGTGTTATGGACAGAATCAAAACATTTGCCATGATCTTTATAAGCCCAGGCTTGTTTCCACAGGTCCTTAGATTTCATAACGACCATGCCACCTTCGCCACCCGTGGTCATGATTTTATCTTGACAGAAAGAAAAGACACCCAAATCTCCAAATTTACCAACATGCTCACCTTCATAACGTGCTCCATGCGCTTGCGAGCAATCTTCAATCACTCGCAAATCATGTTGATGGGCGAGTTCTAACAGTGGTGCCATGTCACAAGGCCAACCCGCAAGATGGACCGGAATGATTGCTTTGGTCCTGTCCGTGATCTGAGGGCGAATCGTATCGACGGTGATGTTTTGGCTATCGCGATCGACATCAGCACAAACCGGTCTTGCCCCCCGCGCAACTACGGCACTTGCCGTTGCAATAAAAGTACGACTTGGAACAATAACTTCATCGCCAGGGCCGATTCCCAATACTACGAGCGCAAGCTCAAGCCCGACGGTTCCGTTCGCTACGGCTATCGCATGGGGAGTTCCTACATAATCCGCAAATTCGTTTTCAAATTGCTTACCTTCGTTACCCGTCCAGTAGTTTAGCTTCCCTGAACGGAGCACTTTAAGAACGGCCTCTTGTTCGTCTAAGCTGCAAACAGGCCAATTAGAAAATAATTCTTTATTAATCGTACTACGCAAGTTAGTTAGCGTTGATTTAGGCGGCAAGTTTGTCATTGTTTTTACTTACTTCCAGTTCATCTTGCATCGCGAAATGACCAGTGCCAGTTATCGTTTGCCAGAGAAATTTCAGGTCATTCCGAAAGCTATAGCTTCGTACATATCTCAGATTAATCAGAGTCTTATCAGGGAAAATATACGATTCATTGAGTGACTCGGGACATTCGTGAGCAGCTAAAATTTCTTCTTCAAAGCGATACTTCAAGGATGCAGGCCCTGTGATTCCAGGTCGGACTGTAAGTACTTCCGGTGCCAACCACTGTAGTCTTTCGGCTATCTCAGGCACGTCAGGTCGAGGGCCCACAAAACTCATGTCTCCACGCAGGACATTAACGAGTTGTGGAAGTTCGTCAATCTTGGTTTTCCTGAACCATGCGCCTAGTCGCGTAATTCTCATGTCGGTGCTAGCAGTAACCGTGCTATTCATGCCAGGAATATCACGCATCGTTCTTATTTTTAGTATTTGAAACCGACGTCCTTTACGACCTATGCGAACCTGACGGAATAAGCCAGTTTTGCCAGTATCGAACCTAGCCGCAAAGATCGCAAATACGATTAGCCACCCTGTCAACAATAACCCTAGGCACGATAGGGTAATATCGAATAGTCTCTTGTAAAACATTTGTTTATTCGTAAGCAAAACAGCCCCTCTGACGGTTTCGTTAGGCTGCATTACTATCAGCAGGTAGTTGATACAATTCAGGCCACTGCCTTGCTAATAGCTCATGCGTTTCTTGAAGTAAGCTTATAACTGAGCCAGATTCTCTGCTGTTAGTGCATTCTCTTCCACGGCCAACGCTTTTTGATGAAACACCTAGGATGATTTTTTGACACTGCTTTTCTAAAAACGGGATGTCCAAGAAGCGAACTATCTCCGACAACCCGACTTCGGGTGATTTTACAAATGCCTCATAGCTGACCGTATGAACCCGTTTCGATGGCATACGATGGAGTGTCTCAGAAGCTAGCAGAACACTTTGCTGCCATTGATGCGCACAAACTTCCGTAGCGGAGGTGGTAGCAACTAGCTTATCAATTCCCGAGAACCGTGGCCCCCAGGTTGGAAGTCTTCGCTCAGAAGAAAGCATACGAGTTAAGCGATGGCTGGCGTATCGAGCCCCATAGTAGGGAATGTCACGCCAGGGGATGTAGCCCACTTTCTGAGCAAGATAGCCAATATCCAACGGAGCATGCCAACGTTTTTCAGCTGAAGCAACAACATCAAATCCGTTACGGACTAAAAAAATATATTTTGCTTCGGGGATAATGGTATCTACAAAATTAACCCGCAATGAGTTCGCACAGGTTTTCTCTATCAACCAACGTGTTCTTGTGCGATTTGCTTCATTTGCAAAGCACCTTCGGATATATTTTTTATTTGCCTGACCAGCATTCTCAGGTTGCAATTCATCGGTAGGAAATTGCGCATTTCCATATCGCCAGATATAGTTTATTTCATCGCAAGGCCAACTACTAACTTCGTGTATTTTAGTAAGCAAGTCTCGCAGCATGTTGGTGCCAGAGCGAGCTGCGCCAATGATAATAACCGGTTGAAAGTTGAATGGCATTATAGACATAGGAATATTTCAAACTTATGCTGCTTTGTTAAACTTTTGTGTAGCGTTATTTTTGAATTTATTATGAATTAGAAGACTATTTTCGATCTCCTTGAATAACTCACGCCAAGCAGCGATCGCAATATTCTTGCCAAACACTTGGTTGCTTTTTTTTGTAAGATCTTTTCGAGCTTCAGGTGACCAGGATAACCTTTCTTGAAAAGCTAATTTGATCACGGTTGCTATGCCTTCAGGAGATAAGTTATTAGGCACGTATCCGAAATTGTTAGAGATTACGTCCTGAGCTAATTGACTGTCTGGCTCAGTTAAAGCTAAAAGCGGACATCCTGCTGCGAGATAGGTCATGGTTTTACTTGGGTAGGCTACTCGACATAACTCCTTTTTTAGTGAGATGACTCCCAAGTCGGCCCGCTTCATACAGGCAAATGCGATTTCGACAGGATAAAAAGGTTCAAAATGGATTGTTCTACCAATTGCTGTTCCTGCAATTCGATAAAGCCGAGATTTTTCAGCACCAGCTCCCATGAAGATAAATTGAATCTCTTCGATGTCCTTGAGTAAAGCAGCTGCTTCAACCAAGCGCGGTAGGTCTTGGTAGACACCCATGTTTCCGGCAAAGAGCACACGATAAATATTCGGAGTTGAGTTGCAAAATATTTTAGGAAGCTCTTTCAACTCGTCATAAATGTCTAAAGGAAAATTGTTGATGATTCTGATTTTTTCCTTAGATACTCCCTCACGGGCAATGAGTGTTTGATTCATTTCGGACGAAAGTGTTACGACGATTTTCGCCTTGGAACAGCTGTTTGAATCGATATTTATAAGTTGTCGATAAAACCAATTTTCTTTCAATTGACCGGCGATTAAAGCACTCTCAGGATGGATATCCTGGTAATGTATTACAAATGGAGTTCCTTTAATAAGATGTATTAACCGTAGTGCAATTCCTATCAAAAGCGGTGGATGTGAATTCGCAACGATAATATCGTATTGGCCTATAAAAATCGCATGAAGCATCGCTCTGATAAGAAAATAGCTATAATTTACAAATCGCAGAATTTTCCAATGCTTACGTTCAGGTAGCAAACGCAACCTACGAACTTCAAAGCCACCAACTGATACATTATTTGTTAGATTAGCATGTTTGATATAGTTATAGCTTGCCACAGCTGTCAAGACCGTAGCCTGACGTCCTTGCACTACCTGATCTTCAAGAATCGCTTTCAACAGCCTTGCATATGGAGTCGTATCGGGCCAGTAATGGCGATAAATAGTGAGGATTCTCATAAGAGTCAAACTTAGTAAAAGGTTATGTTATTCCCTAAGCGGCCGCCGTTATCCCGTCCCATAGGTGACCTAGCTTGGTGGTTCCTAATACTAACTTCATCACTCGGTGTGAAACGTTGCTTATCTGATACTCGGCTGCAATCGGTTGGGCATTGGTGTGTTCAATGTTGGTAGTTACAAACTTGACCGATTCGACAACCGTATCAACATCAAGACCCGTCAGCACGATGTGTCCCGAATCCATCGCCTCAGGACGCTCGATTGCCGTGCGTGTCGTTACAGCAGGGAAGCCGAGGATGGAGCTTTCTTCGCTGATTGTTCCACTATCAGAAACCGTACAAAAAGCATCTATTTGTAGTTTCACATAGTCGTGATAACCAAACGGTTTGAGAAATTGAATCCGCGGATCAATATCGACTTGCACCTCGTCGAGTCGCGCTCGGGTGCGAGGGTGAGTACTAACGATGACAGGCTTATTAAATTCTTGGCTGAGTGTGTTTAGAATTTCAAGTAGCTTGGTAAGTTGCTCTTTGCGGTCAACATTCTCGGCACGATGCAGACTTACTAATAAATAGCCCTGCTTAGTAAGACCTAGCCGTTCGGTAGCGTCCGATGCCAGAATTGAATCTTTGTTTGCATCAAGCACTTCACGCATGGGCGAGCCTGTTAGGTAGATACGTCTTGGATGTATCCCCTCGGCCAGTAAATTACGACGAGCATGTTCGGTATAAACCAAATTAAAATCGCTGATATGATCAACAATCCGACGGTTTAATTCTTCTGGCACGTTAAAATCGAAGCAACGATTACCAGCTTCCATGTGATAGACCGGAATTTTCATCCGTCGAGCAATGACTGCAGCAAAAGCGCTGTTCGTGTCGCCCAAAATGAGAACCGCATCAGGCTTTTCAGAACGTAGCACGACTTCTGATTGGACCATGACGTCGCCTAGGATCGTGCCGAGCGAATCGCGACGGATTCCTAGAAAGTGATCGGGTTGACGCACGTTCAAATCTTCAAAGAAGACTTCATTTAATTCATAGTCCGAGTTTTGCCCCGTGTGGACTAAAACATGGTTCACATGCTGTTCAAGAAGGTTCATTACCGACGAGAGCCGAATAATTTCGGGACGCGTACCTAAAATGGTCATGACTTTGAGTGGTTTTGACATCGAAGGGCCTTCCTTAGCCTATGGCAGAGTAAGCGAATCCAATTAACGATCGGCTAAGCGACTTTTTCAAAGTGGGTGTCGGCATCGGCTGCATCGAAAATTTCATTGCACCAGAACATGGTTAGCAATTCGGTATCGCCCGAATTTTCGATCGAATGCGTATGTAATACCGGAATCGAAATGAACTCAGGACGTTCGCCCGAGACATGGAATTCCGTAATTTTTTCTTCGCCAAGGCGTCGTAATCGGATCGTTGCTTCTCCTTTGACGACACAAAACCATTCAACTTTTCGTGTGTGGTAATGATTGCCTCGGGTTACTCCCGGTTTGGTGGTCGAGAAGAAGACTTGACCGCCGCCGCTGATTTTAATCACTTCGCACAAAGCGCCCCGTTCGTCAGTATGAAGCGGAGGCATGTGCCGATGATCATTCAAATCAATATGCGATAAGAAGGTGCTGTAAAGACTTGCTCGTATGGGCGTGCCTAGCTCAGGAACCACATTTTTTACAAAATACGCATCGCGAAATTCTTCCAGTAGCGAAAGTAGCTCCGAAACTTTGAGTGTCGTTTCGCCCGTAACTCGTCGTTCGGAAGAAGACTCATCGGAAAGTATTTCCGAAGCGATTTGTGGAATTAGATCGTTGATCCAAATGAACTCGACCGTTCGGTCATCGAGTATGCTAGGTTGTTCATTATGCGTCAATTGGTGGCAAAATGTCGCTACCACGGAATTGTAGTAAGGCTGACTTCCAGCGCCATAAACATTGGGAATCACAAGCGTTGTGCAATGAGTGTTATTCGCATTCGCCCAACGATACAGAATTTCTTCGGCACGCCGTTTACCACGACCGTAAGGATTGTCGTCGTTTCGTTGTGTTGTCGAGGTAAAGACAAAACGCGGGGTAACCTTGGCTGATTCACATGCTTCGACCAATTGTTCGGCCAGTTGTGCGTTGACGAATTCTACTTCGGAAGGTTCGCCACGATTGACTCCTGCCGAATGGACTATGACGTCGCACCGGGAGACAAACGTTTCGAGATCACTTAACGAATCAAAGGCCTCACGAGGGCAAGGAACGATCTCATGCTCGGTCTCGCGGCGCAGATAAGCAGCTAGGTGCTTAGCGATGAAACCATTCGGTCCTGTAATACCAATGCGGATCATGCGGCAACCTTCAAGCTATTGCCTGGTCGGTTCCAACCTTCGAGTTCGGCATGAACCTCGGGGAGTTGGAGTAGCAAATTTTGTATTTCCTTTACCGATAACTGCTGTGCATTCTCTGATGTGTAACCATCACGAGCGAATTGTGGTGCGATATTTCCCTCGCTGAAGTAACGATTGTAATCACGTCCACCTTCGCAAGGGACACGATAGTAATCTTCAAATTCTTCTGCTCGGGTGATTTCCTCGGCAGTGACAAGAACTTCGTGGAGTTTTTCGCCTGCTCGGATACCGACAACATTGATGGCATTTGAAGCGTTGAATAAGCCTAGCAAGGCGTTCGCCAAATCCTCAACCGTGGCCGTTACGGCTTTGCGAACAAACAAATCACCCTGACGACCATGTTCCATGGCAAAAGTGACTAGCTTTACGGCTTCAGTCAGTGGCAAGAGTAGACGGGTCATGCGAGGATCAGTAATCGTAATCGGTTTGCCCGATTTGATTTGCTCGATGAACAAAGGTATTACCGAACCACGAGAGTACATAACGTTACCGTATCGCACCCCACAATAGGTAACGGTGGTGTTGGGGGCACGCGAACGTGCGAAGGTAAGTTTTTCCATCAATGCCTTGGTTTGTCCCATCGCATTAATTGGATAGACTGCTTTATCAGTGCTCAGAACAACAAGCTTACTTACGCCACATTGTTCTGCTGCTTCAATCACGTTGTGCGTACCTAGCACATTGGTTTGAACCGCTTCGATCGGAAAGAATTCACATGAAGGGACTTGCTTTAAGGCAGCGGCATGAAAAACGCAATCGACTCCTCGCATTGCCGAGGCAATTTGGTACCGATCACGCACATCGCCAATGACAAACGCTAGCCGAGGGTCGTTGAAGGCCAGTCGCATATCATGTTGTTTCTTCTCGTCTCGACTATAGATGATAACTTGCTTTGGTTTATGCTCGTCGAGCATTAATTTAGCGAAATTATTACCAAAGGAACCTGTTCCACCGGTGACTAACAACGTTTTATCCGTAAACATTCTTCCGCCTTATCGACTTCTTATCGATTTGCTATTTAGCTTGCTGACATCCATGCCGGCGAATCGAGCTAACGAGCAATTGCCGAGGAGTCTACGCAGCTAGCCCGTTTGACATCAAGAGCAAACACAGAAGCAGCAATGACAGCCGACATTTTTGTTACCGAGCTAGCATGACTTCCAAGCACGAGTGCTAGAACGTTGTCTCCGAAACGCTGCTACGAAGAATCCACCTTGTGATGGACGTTCTCTTTCGTTAATTACCTCCACACGATGCCATCGGTCTCTTGCGATAAAGAGATTGTACGGCCGGTTTGTATGTGACCGTAATCAACAAAAAAAGCGCAATGCCTTTTATCTTAAAGCGATCGATCGACGAACTTCAAAGTCCACAGCATCTGATAGGGCTGCTTCTATTGGTTGTAATAGGGGGCGTTGTTTTTTCTGGTTGTCAGAGCGATCGGATTGCTGCGCGTCACTTGCCGCCTGAGTACCGAGCCAGGCCAGGCATCGGACGCCAGCGTGTCGAATTGCTTGGCCTGACTAACCGAGGGGTTGCTAGCACTG
>CAYGQU010000003.1:14118-24401 GCA_964352045.1 uncultured Planctomycetaceae bacterium | reverse complement strand
CTTGGCTTCGACACGTTCAGCGACGCATTGCGATGCGGTTGCGAAATCTTCCACCACCTGAAGAAGGTTCTTTCGGACAAAGGCCTCAGCACTTCGGTCGGCGACGAAGGAGGCTTTGCACCGAACCTTGGCGCCAATGCCGAAGCCTTCGGTATTATCCTCACCGCCATCGAAAACGCTGGCTACAAGCCAGGCGAACACGTTTGGTTCGCCATGGATTGTGCGGCCACCGAATTCTACGACCGTGAGAAGGGCGTTTACACGATCGACAACAAAGAACTCGACTCGACCGGCATGGTCGATCTCCTCGCCTCATGGGCAGGCAAGTACCCCATCTGCTCGATCGAAGATGGCTGCGACGAAGATGACTGGGATGGCTGGAAGCAGCTCACCGAGAAGATCGGCGACAAAGTGCAACTCGTCGGCGACGACCTCTTCGTAACGAATGTTGATCGTTTGCAACGCGGCATTACCGAAGGCATTGGCAACAGCATCTTGATCAAAGTGAACCAAATCGGCTCGCTGACTGAAACGATCAACGCGATCCACCTTGCTCACACCAACGGCTTCACGTCAGTCGCTTCGCACCGAAGTGGAGAAACCGAAGACAGCACGATCGCTGACTTGGCTGTCGCATTGCAAACGGGCCAAATCAAAACCGGCTCGGCAAGCCGTTCGGACCGCATGGCAAAGTACAACCAATTGCTCCGTATCGAAGAGCAACTCGGTAGCAGCGCCCAATACGGCGGGCCAGCCTTTGCTGCGAAGATCAGCTAAGGCAACAAGAAATCAACTTCTAAAGCAAAGCCCTTTTTTCCTGTAGGAAAGAAGGGCTTTTTTTGCGATTGCTACAAAACAACCAGGGTAGCCCCGACTTTCATGAGCGTTCGACGATCCATGCCGTTTGGTTTTTTGAATGATTGTCGGGGTGGCGGCTCCTCTATTAAAAGGGCACAAGAGGCCAAACACTTATCTCTCGGCATCTTCTCACCAATAAAACCGGCAAGACCTCTCGTGCTTCGCACACCGACAATCGTTCGAATTGGATCTACCTGCTAAAGAACTCACCCGCTCACGAAAGTCGTTGCTACCCTTTTTGGCATGAGTCCCGGAGGGACGGCAGCGTGTAGCCAGGGGCGTGAGCCCCTGGGAAGCTGCCATAACACGAAAGCCCTGGAGGGGCGACAGACAAACCGATGGTCCCAGCCTCTCGCACTTCTGGGGCTCTCATTATCCTCCTATTCCAGGGGCTTACGCACACTGGCTACACGCTACCACCCCTCCGGGGTTTTCTCTGTGTATTTTTTTGCTTCTCGAGTAGCCATCGGGCGACTACCTAAACCGTTTGACTGGTTCGAATGATTGTCAGGGTGGAATCTACTAAAGAAGGTCGTATTTATCGTTGAGAGTCTTTCTAAGATCCAAACCCTGCCTAATCATGGATTGGCAACCTCTGTCCAACTCATGATACGCAAGCCGTTGGTTGGCTCGGCTCCTGATAGGTCTTCTATCTCGGCATCTGACAAGGATCGATTGTAAAGCCGAATATCTTGCATTGCAGCAGGTAGGTATTCGTTACCCCGTACTGAATTGGCGATGAGATTGGATGATCGACTAAGATTTTTGGGTAAGTCGGTATAGAACCCTGTCTTTGTCACGACCCCATCTCTATACAAAGTTGCATAGCCATCACCATCGACCGAAGCGACGTAGTGAACCCATGTATCAGCCGTTATACCCAGATTGTCTTCAATGGTGCGTAAAAAACTACCGCCTGCGGTATCAGAAAAATAGAGTTGAAAACCAACCCCACTGTTCACCCATCCAACCCAAATTTCATCCTGGTACGTGCCGTTTGCTAGGCAGAAATATGAGTAATAGTTGTTATCCAAATTTTGAATTGGCTTGACCCACATGCTTGTCGCAAAGCCTTCGGAAAAATCGTATTTCCGACTTGGCAATTGCGTTTCTTCGTCGATGCCATCATATTCAGCTGCGATTGCAAGCTCATCGGTACCCGAGCCAGCCACATTCACCGCGACCCCCCCGTTATGGGTTCCGTCATCTCCCATACCGGAAGAATCATAGGCGGTCGTACCACTCGTTTCATCAAGTTTCCAATGGCCCACCAAGCCGTAAACATTCGCGATCTCGCTTGCTGACAACGCTTTGTTGTAGATGCGAATGTCATCCATTGAGCTATCAGTGGTGCCGTACCAGGGACTATCGCCTAAGTACAAACCTCCTGTGTTACCAACCGACTCCCCTATCAGATTCGTGCTTCGATCGAGCTTGCCGTTGATATAAAAATCCAGCGTGCTTGCTGACTTGATTAGAATAACATGTGCCCATTCGTCAAACTCGAGTGCTCCTGACGTATCGCCTCCTTCGTTCCAACTGTGAGTAGTGGTTAGACGATAATGAATTCGATTATCACTTGGCCTTAGCCACAAACCTGGGCCTCGCGTAAAGTTTGAATCCCCTTTGTGGAACAGAGGTCTCCAACTACCAGTATAGGCATTGGGCTTGACCCAAAAGGCGACAGTAAAGTCACCATCTGCTTCACCGATCATGTTCAGCGAAGGCGAAGCTGGCGCGTAAACATAGCTGTCATTACTAGTGAATTCCGCTCCTGTTCTTCTGACGGCAGATACGCCAAGCGTCGGACTACCTAAGTAACTACCATCGTTTACATTGCCTGAAGAATCACTCGCAACGGTACCGGTAGTTTCATCAAATCGATAATGTGCAAGCAATCCGTATCCTTCCGAATAGTTTTGTCGTATAGCATCCGCAGTTAGAACTTCATCCCACACTTTAACATCGTCAATGATTCCAAAAAATGCATTGCCGTTATTGATGGTCGTATTATCGTGATAGCGATTTGCGTTTGTTGTTCGGCCAATGCAAACCGGATTCATACCCCAAACAGGTCCAGCACCCGTAGTCGAAGCTACGAGTAAGCCGTTGAGATAGAGTCGCATTTCACCAGAGAGATCGGTCGTATTGGCATCCAAAACTGCCACTACATGGTATATGGCTCCAGGCTGTATCCCGGAGGTGCTCACATGCACAGGGGTGCCATTCCCCCAAGGGGCTGCTAGCCCTGCACCATCATCATTAGCTCGATTATTTCCACTAAAATAGAGGGTGTCGCCATCAAGATAAACCAAGAGATCACGCGTGCCTCCTCCTTGTTCATAAATGACTTGGCGCCCGGTTGTATCATCGGCACGAAACCATAACTCAATCGATCGTTTCGACCAGGGAGAACCAGTGCCACTCGTTAGGCCTGATGTTGTTCCGGGCGTGACATATCCCCCATCAAACTGGTAAGCACAACCATCATCTTGCAATAAACCCAATTGATCTTGAGTAACCGAGCCGGCGACAGTTGCATTCGCACTTGAGCCGAGCGATCCGTAGTTAATCGCCGAACCACTCAATTCGTCAAACTTGTACCAAACAAGCGGTTGCGCAAGCGTTACGCTGCCAATCATCAGGCTAATGAGAACAGCAAGGATACGAGTATATATGAGCATAGGAATCACGAATACGAAACAACAACTTTCAGGCAAAACTCTAACAAGAGCAAATACCGAGAGGTTCTATTTACACACTGACCTCAACGAGTAAATCTAGGTCATGTAAGATGGTAGTCAAATCGTTAGATTCAGAACTTTAGTAGTAATCGGCTTTGCTATCTTCCAGTTGTTCTAGCTAGATGTAGAAACTCAAATGTCCGAAGCGTTTCACTGATTATGAGGTGCGTGAATACATAAAAGATCAGTGCGTAAAGCACAGCTTTGAGATGATTTAAAGCGAAATTGATGCAGCGGCGATTATCTTGCCTGTATTGACGACTTGCACGTACGCAATCAACTCCGTTGCATCCTTCATCGTCCCTTTGCGACCGAGGCTAACCGACCCCTGGCTCGAAGTAAGTGGGAAAGTACCGAGCCATTGTGCGACATTCGTATGCTTGAGTGTTCGGTTTGAATTCTCGCCACGAGAGACGAATTGAGTCACGCGCGGCTGAACCCTTGCGACGTTTAGCACAGCTCCTTGCGGAACCCCAGTCGATATGAAACGAAGGCGATCTCCCTCAGGCTCTATGGCCAAAGTCGCAGTCACAGGACGAGCTAATGCCTCGCTAAGAGCTTTCGAAGCATCTTTTGACCGTGAACCGACGAATCGCGCCTCGCCGTTGACAATCATCTGAGGTGTATAGACCTGATTATCGCCTGCCAAAGCGGCATATTTTTGTTGTCGATCCGTGAATTGTTGGGTGCTATAGGGGTCACGCCACCCGAGTCGGTTCCAATAATTAACGTGCATTGAGATGACATAGATCGGTAGCTTCAATTCAGTAGCCTTGCGATCAATCTCGGTGAGTAATCGATCTGCTGGTGGGCAACTACTACATCCTTCGGAGGTGAACAACTCGACGATCGCAAAGCTGGGCAAGTTCTCTTGGGCTGTCGCCTTTTTGACGAAGCAGTTTTGCAAAACCAGTGTAACGCCGAAAAGCAACAAGAAGGAGACGGCAAGCTTATTCATCGGTTACTCCAAGCAATTGAGTTATGGGCTACCTTTGAAGTTACGTCCACACAACTTTTTAGTTTCCCAAGGTTTGAAAGACTTAGCTAATTCGGTGAAGTAGCACACGTAAGCCTTACCAAGCAGAGGATTAAAGCGTGTTCCGCATGACCATATGTGATAGCGCATAAAAATACCCCCTAGAAAACCGAAGTGTTCTAGGGGGTTCGTTATACTCTTAGACGAATCCGAACGAGACGCCTTCATCACACCACGTCAGAATCAAAACCTTAAGGGAACTGATTCCAAACAGGATCAGACAGGGCGAACGTTTTCAGCACGAGGACCCTTAGGGCCTTGTCCTGCGTTGTATTCAACCGTTTGTCCTTCACGTAGGTCGTCGTATGCAACGCCTTCTACGTTCGAGTGGTGGAAGAAAAGGTCCTTGTCGTCACCAACGCTGATGAATCCAAAACCTTTGTCCGTGAGTCGCTTGATTGTGCCTTCGGCCATTACTTTGTCTCTAATACGAAAATCATTTGTAGGGGGCGTCTACTGGGCCAACAGAGGCCCGTTGCCCCCCAGTGCAAGCATCTAGGTATAACGTCTTCGTGCCATGGCGCATCGTACTATCTTCCGAAATAGCCAAAAAAATACCATATTGGGGCAATTTCCACAGAATTACTCTCAAAATAATCGCCCAACTTTGGTGTAGGGATGTGGAATACCGCTTACTCGGCATCAACGTCAGGGCTTGCCCGATGGATCAGCGAGAAGGTGCCAACCGCGGCGATCGCGCCGGCTACTGGGGCTAGAAGATAAATCCATAAAGTGGGCAATTGCCCAGCAAAGAGGGCAGGGCCTAGTGAACGGGCAGGATTCATTGAAGCACCACACACGGGGCCTGCAAACATTGCTTCGAGGGCAACCGTTGCACCGATCGCGATGCCGGCTAATTCCCCTTTTATCTTCGAACCAGTCGTTACCCCGAGGACAACGAGCATGAGGAACCACGTTAGAACGAACTCAAGCACAAAAGACTGCCCAGCCGAACCCGCGGGAATCGTCGCACCATAGTTTGTCGATCCAAAGTTTATCGCGTTCGGACTGAGCTCGCCCAATGTGACCTCAAGGAACAAGGTCCAAAGTAATGCCGAAGCAGCAATCGCCCCAAGGCATTGGCTCATCAGATACGGAACCAACTCTTTCGACTCAAAGCGAGCAGCAACCCACAATGCAATTGAAACGGCCGGATTGATGTGAGCGCCAGAGATGTTGCCAATGGCGTAGATCGTTGCCAAAACAACTAACCCAAAGACCATCGCTATGCCCGGATGGGTCACAGCACCGCCATAAAGATCATTGATCGTTATGGCACCTGCGCCGGCAAAAACCAGCATGAATGTGCCAAAAAACTCCGCTCCATAACGATTCATAGCGTGTCGTTTCATCCGCGTATTCTACGCAGCAATCGGAATTGAATCGGTTAGATGACTAACCAACTTGAGCAGAACCAACTTGAGCAAAAGAGCAATCGAATTGCTCCCATCCAAAAGATGGCTTACCAGTACTTCTCGAAGTGGATATTACCAGGAGATTTCGGCTCGTCGGCCTTGAAACCCTGGCCCTCAAGAATCTCCACAACGCCACGCGGTGAGGGGTACCTACCTTCGGGGTCGGTCGAGCGATTAGGGATGCCAATCATCGCTGGATTGCCACAGAGAAAGACATGTGTTTTTTTCGCCTCCAAAGCAAAGCCAAGGTCCTTTTCGACCGACTTTCCTTCGAGCACATCCTGAACGTACCGAACGCCGACATAATTTGGATGGTCCTCATCACGATTGATAGGTTCACGGGTCGTGAGGGGAAGGTACTTGTAATTAGGGAAAGTGGCCATCAGCTTCTCGTGCTCTGCTGTGTAGCCAAGGTCTTCGGCATAGCGAACACAAGTAAGATTGGCGATCTTGCCAAGGTGTCCTTCCGCCAAGAGCTTGGAAGACATTGCATTATGCGGTGCTTCACCCGTGCCAGTGCCGGCGAGCAAGATATTGTCAGTCGGCTTTATCCCTTCGAGTGTATAGGCACCCTTGGCGCGAGGACCCATGTGCAGTCGATCGCCCACTTTGAGTTCAAAGAGCCTAGGCGTCAGACCGGGTGGTTTATCCGCCTGCATGACAAGCGTGATGTAAAATTCGGGCTCTGCCTCGTCACCGGCCGGCGTTACGGTATCTTGATCATCGAGTAGCCTACAGCTGATCGAATAGGCCCGTTTGACAACTTTTTGGAGTTGCCCTTCTTTAAGCTCTTCGACCTGTGCACCTTCGACGCGTGGCTCCCAATATCCCATCCCTAGTGTCGTGTATTGACCCGGTTGGTAATTGAGTGCTGGCCCGGTTTCGGATGCATCATCATCGAGCCGTATTCGCATTCGGACCAAATGGTCATTAGGCTTTTGCAAATAAGTGACGGTTGCATTGTAATGCGCTTTGCGAAGAGAGTTAATCTCATCGTTAGCCAGTTGGGCTCCGGTCGACTCCATCGGGAGATGTCCTGTCTAAGTAGCGTGTTTAAGTGGGGGAGCAGCGTGTTTAAGTGGGGGGCAGCGAGGCGCTTAGAATCTGCCTCCGAGACCAAAGCTAATTGGCTTATCGTGAATTAATATAAATATAGGAGTAGCCTGAACATTTATTTTTACAGAATATCGCTCTTCCATGAGTTAGGCTACCGATTACAGGCGGGTAAATGGCGAATTCTTCGATTGTTTTAAGATTGTTTCGGAAGTTACAGATTGGGGTGACCTCAGTAATCCAATTGAAAGTAATGCTCCCAAGTACATGGCAACGCCATCGGCCCAGCTACCAACCGAGGTAGGAACCCACCAAGGGACCACCACCTCAAACCAAACCACGGCAACCAAAAGTGCTGCTGAGAAGAACCAAATTCGCTGCTTTTGATTACGGAATCTTATCGAGGGGACTAAGCCGGTCGAGGCAACCATGGCAATGCCCAATAAAAGGCTAGGGAAGGATCCTTCGACATAACTCAACCAGTTAGGCGTTTTCGGGGCCGAAAGGGCAGGGCGGATGGCATGAAAAGAGCAGTAACTAAGGCCGCATAGCATCAAGATTGCTAAGGCCCCAAGCATTGCCAATTTGTCGTCCGTGGCATAGGACGCCTTCATTGGTATATCCATTCTTTGTGGATCGCTACAGTTGACTAAAACATCCATGCGGTAGCCATCCAAAGGAGCATGATCGCCACGAATTCAATCCAACCATCCATGAAATTCTCTCTATTTTCCTAGCCTGAATAAAGGTGGGAGTATTTCGCCTGAGAGGCGCACACTGTCAGACTAACCGTTTGAGCCGAGGTGCCAAGCCCCTGTTTGCAGTAGTTTCTCTTGTTTTTGCGATCAATCTGCGCTGAGATTGCCCCTTGAAAATCGGTACCAAGAGGGCTCGATCAATGAGGGCTTCTATCGTAGAAACCATCTAAATTTTAATGGACTCGAGACAGCGATATCGAACGGCACAAATTGAAATTGCTCCCATGAAAAGCAGACCAAACGTTGTAGGCTCGGGGACGGATGCCAAAGCGATCACTCCCTGTTGGCTTAGTACATGGTTGAACACCCGGGATTTCATCTAGGCCACCCTCGTAGGGTCGGTTCAGGATGAGACTATTTCCGATTTGAATGTAGAGTGAAATGGATATTGTCGTCGGCTCAAGTGCCGGATCCGCAGCAACGTTTACCAGCCCCCCTGATCTATCGAATAAGAAGGTATCTCCTGCCACGCCAATCTCGTAGGTGACATTCGTCGCAACTCCATCGTGACCATCGCCGAAGAATCGTGCGTATTGTTGTCAGCACTCAATAAAGCAACCAAAGCTGCCGAACAAGTGCCTGACAAAAGCAAACTAGTAAAGAATCCAGTCATGAGGAGAACAAATGAGCATTTCATCGATGAATTTCCTTGATGAGAGTCCACCGATAAGCCTTTTTTGTCAACTTAGTGATTAACGTTGACTCGATCAAAAATTCCTGCCTGATAGAGGAAAAGTACCGCCAAATCCTACTTTGTATCGCTCTTTTGATCCAAATATGCCCTGTTCTACTAACAATTGAGTTTGGCCCATTGCAACCTGACAAGTTGGGATAATCGTTAAGAACCGACGCTTGTTGAGCAAAATCCCCTATTGAGAGCTTAGGAAGGAGGCCGTGACAGGGCGAACTAGGTAACTATACTAGAGTTCTCACTACGAATTGCTTCCCCTTGACCCCACGGATATTCTATGGCCCTCGCTATGTCGTACTTCGGTATGGTTGCAGCGGCCCTTTTGGTGCTGCTCTTTGGTCTCGACCTCGCGACTGGTGCGCCATTTGGGGGAGCCAACTCGTTTATTGACATCGCCTTTGTGGTAGGTGGACTCATACTTGGTTACATGAGTTGGGATGCGCTCAAGGTAAGCAAATAGGGCGGATCGGGTGTCTCGCCATTGATTCTCATGGACACGCGTACGGTCTTTCCAGCTCAGATTCTGTTGGTTAACAGTTTCAAGGCCGATTGCATCTAGCTAAAAACCAATTTGCAATTGCGTTCTAAAGAGCAAGCCATCGTCACCAGGGACTAAATCAGAGGGCCCGCTCGAAGCGGGGTTCCCTTTTAGTTCCGTGACGTCGAACGAAAGTTTGTTCACTCGATCATCGAGTTTGCCATCCCGTTTACCGTGGCCCCAATACCAATTGCTGCCGAGCGAATATTCAAACGCATCGCCGAAGGGGCCCGAAACTTGCGAGATACGGCCATTGAAGTCGAGTCGTTTAGGAACAACGAAAAAACCTGCTCCCACACGATACCCACGATCATTGATCTGACTAAGGGGCAGGGCACCAGTGGCGGTAAAATCTTGCAATGATCGCAAGAAGTATTCGGCATCGAGACTTGCACCACGGTACTTAATGGCAAAGTCGAGCCCCCCTTTAAGCGTTCGTACGCCTAGCACTCGAACTCCCGGTACGAGGGCACCGGTTTCGTTTAAGGCAGTCCCATCGGTTAATCGCAAGTAGTTGCCGTCGCCAAGCGGAAAGCCTGCGTCCGAGCGATCGTCGGTCTTATCAACGGCAAGGCTGGCACCCATACGAACGACTGGCGTGGAGTGGCAAGCATAATCAACATCCCCTTCGCCAAACGGGCCGAGTGGATCAACATAAAGCGTAGCGGCTGCGCCCAGCGCATCGTCGAGAGCATTCGAGGTACGCGACGAAGTTCGCAGCCCATTCGTTAGCGATGTTTCATAATGCCAATCATTACCTATATCGCCAAGTAACCAAATCCCATCGGTGAAGCTAGCTCGAAAGAACTCGGTCGCCATCGCGCGGTCAACCATCCGCAAATGGCGTGAGGAGGTGAGCCATTCACGATCGGAGGCCGCTTTCCAGCGTCCGACCCGAAGCTTCAAGGCGTTATCCACTTTGAAAGTAAAAATGTAGGCGAGTTGATCAACATTCGATGCTCCATCTTCATCACCATCGTAAATGATGTAGTAACTCAAATCAGGATGCACAACAGTTCCTGAAATGTTGAGCCGAGCTCTTTCGGTCTCAAACCGATTACGATTACGTATTTCGCGAGTCACACCTGCTGAATCGGTCCAAAATTGGTTATCACGACTGAATGCGGTGTATCGTAATTGGAGCCGACCTCCTAGGTAGATTGCATAAGGGTTCTTTTTGAGATCCTTGG
>CAYGQU010000003.1:0-14108 GCA_964352045.1 uncultured Planctomycetaceae bacterium | reverse complement strand
CCGCTCCTACTTCGTAAGGGAACTCTTTGGATGCAAGTTCATCTGAAGCGGAAGCAAGTTTAAGTTGGGCTACTGGTTCAATCACATTCCTAGAAGCCAATCGACGAGAATCGCTTGGTAAATTATTTTCCTGTTGGCCATCTAGAAGCGGCTCAAAAATTGTGGGGGTATCGTTCCAACCCGAGTCGATTTCCGATTCGTATTCGACAAAGAGACCATCAGCTCGGGTGAGTGTCTGTGCCGCTAAGAAAGCATCGACACCAATCAAGAACAAGACAAGTAAGCAAGCTGACGAGCTACTAGAGAGACAAGCCAAAATGTGCCGCCGCAAAACAGGCGTTGGCTTTCTCAACGCTATTTTAAATACGGCAATGAAGTTCATTTTGATTTGTGAGCAAGATCAAGTAATACCGTAGGGCGTCTGACAAAAGCCCGTCTGCAACGTCCGATAATCATCGTTATGTTCGTTTTGGGCTGCTTAACCCCGGGATTGGGGCTCTTTTCATGGCTGCTTCTATTAACCTGCTTTGCACGCGAATGTCAGTAGCGATGAGGCTTTGAAACGACTCACCACACGCTGCCGCGCACTCTGACCCGCTGCCTCGCACTCTGGCCCGAAGTTATTGCGAAGATTAGCAAGGTATTGGAAGGCCTTCTAGATCGTTTCGATTTCAGCCTATCGCGTGCTGTTTTTCGAGCCTATTTTCCTGATGGTCTTTTCCTATGTACCTTTTGGAGCTTGGATGATCATTCGACTGGCGATAGCATGCTAGCATGAAGATCCTCCGAGCTGACCTTGACGATGCGTCGCATCAAACCGCCCTACTCGATTTGCTCGATCGCTATTGCCAAGATCCAATGGGCAATGGCAAACCGCTTGACGAAGAGGTTCGCCAGCGATTGATTCCTGGCCTCCGAAAACATCCGACGACGATTATCTTTCTCGCTTATATCGAAGAGCGTCCGGTTGGGCTGGCGAACTGTTTTCTCGGCTTCTCGACATTTGCTGCCAAGACGCTCCTAACTTTGCACGACCTCACCGTCTTGCCCGAGGTTCGTGGCATGGGGGTTGGCCGAGCACTGTTGCAAGCTGTCGAAGTCCATGCCAAGCAGCTTGGTTGCTGTAAACTAACGCTCGAAGTTTTAGAGCAAAACCTACCCGCAAAAAAACTCTATGAGTCGGTAGGCTTTCGGCAGATGGATTATGGACAGGGGGCTGGCGGCGCGATTTTCATGACCAAACCAATTGATTAGGGCCAGGGAGCCCAACTCGCAGGATTGGCGGGCGTGTTGCTTGAGGTTGAGGCAGGGGGTTGATTGGTGGTTGGCTGCGACGGAAAGGGATTCGATGGCCAAGCAGGATTCGCAGTGTTGCTCGCTTGTTGATTCGTTGGAGTGTTTGTGGCTGGCCAGCTGGGCCAATTCGATGCGCTGGATGGTTGGTTAGCGGGTAGTTGTCTGGCAGGTTGTCCCCAGATGTTATTAGCATTGTCATTTGGCGGGGTATTGTTTTGACCCCATCCGTTTTGCAGACCGTTTTGAATCAATGTGCCGGCGGCTCCGGTTGCCCAATTCGGTTGATTCGTTTGCGGCTGATTCGGTGCGACAGGCATGGTGCCATTCGGTCGCAACTCATTGTTCAACCGATCGAGATAGGGGCCGACGACTTGATGCACCTCGGGCGGAAATAGGGAGTCGGTTTCGTCCAACAGCCTAGCAATGTAATATCCCGAACGCGATGAAATTATCATTTGCTTTTGGGTTTCTGGCAAAAGCGTGACGGCAAAGAACGTAAGCCCTACGCACCATAGCACACCGCGAAAGAAGCCGATGATGGCTCCCATCTGATGATCAAAACCTTCCATTTTCACGCTATCAATCATTTTTCGAACAACGCGGAAAATCATCCAAACGAAAAATGAGCTGACCACGTAAATGATGAACATAGCCGCAAATTTGTTGGCGGGTGGATTGACGAAAGTTATGCTCGGTGCGAGCCGGTCAGCAAACCTAACCGCAAGAAAATAACTTGCAACAAACGAAGCAATGTAAGCTATCTGCCAAGCCATTCCTTTGAAGTAGCCATACAGCGTGAGACCGCCGAGGACTGCTAGCATCAATAGGTCGTATGTCTGCATCGGGTTGAGTAGGAGTTAGGGGATCTGCTATCACGAATTTTGATCAACCAACTATAGCGTTCCTAGCTGATCAAGCGAAGGTCGATCTTGTGGTTCGTAAGCTGGTTCGCTACTAGGGAGTCACCCAAATGGTTCAACTAGTATGCGGTGCGTTCCTCGCCTTCCTTTTGTTCAATTATAAAAGGCAAAGGTAAGCCGAGTGGACTAACTATTATGGTTCTTAAAGCCAAGCATTGATGAAAATACAATGGCCGATTTCAAAACCCATGTGACATTCAGCAGCGGAATCGGTGCTGGCTATGCTGTCATCGGGTCGGCGTGTGGTTTTGATTTATCGACCTCGCTCGTAGCAGGTGGTTTGTGTGGCGTAGCAGGAATGCTACCCGACGTGGATAGCGACTCTGGAGTGCCAAGACGCGAATCGCTCGGCTTTGCTGCTGCGATCGTGCCTATGTTGCTTATGGATCGCTTCAGGCAATTCAATTTGACGCATGACCAAATGATTTTGCTAGCAGCGGGAATCTACTTTGGCATCCGTTTCGCTTTGGCTAATTTGATTGGTCGTTGGAGTGTTCATCGAGGCATGTGGCATAGCATTCCAGCGATATTGATCTTCGCTGGCCTCGCTTTTCTGATCTCCGGGCCATCCGATGCACATGTCTTTGTTCGATACTTCAAAGCGATTGCGGTTGGCATTGGTAGCTTTAGCCATTTGCTGCTTGATGAAATTTATAGCGTCGATACACGCGGTGTGGTGCCTAAATTCAAAAAATCGTTTGGTAGCGCAATCAAATTCTTTGGCAAAGACTCGATGGCTAACTTCTCCGTCTATGGCAAGTTGGCACTTGTGACAGTTGCGATCCTGATGGAGCCAGCCGTTATCGAACGGCTTGAGTTGCGTAATCCCGAGTTGGCTGAAAAAGTCCAGAATGCCAAAGATCGCTTGGCCCATTTACCGAAGCCGTTTGATAAACAAGATCAAATCGCTACGACCGCAGCGGAGCAGCCTATGGTGAATAACGCCCTACCCTCTCAAGTAGCAGAGACTTCTCGCCAATCACCGACGCAACAAGCCAATCCGAATTGGCAACCCCAGCCGTCGCAACCTTTTGGACCAGCAAGAGCTTATCAACAACCCAATCAACAGCAGTACAATAATTCGCCCTACAACAATCAGGGTTATCGGAACCAACCGCAAAACTCAGGCGGCGGCTTCTTACCGAACCGATCCGGGCAAGCTTCTCAGCGACAGTACCAACAATCGCCACAACAACAGTATGGTGGGCAGCCGCGTTACTAGAGCGGTTTTCGAAGCCGAAAGCGTCTTATGGCGACTCCACAATCAGCGTCACCGGCCCCGAGTTAATGAGCGACACCTGCATCTCCGTACGGAATTGTCCCGTCGCAACGGTTACCCCCCTGCCCTGGATTGCTTCGGCCAACTTGTCGTAAAGCTTCTCGGCCAGTTCGGGTGGTGCGGCTCCGATGAAGCTGGGTCGTTTACCTTTTTTGCAATCACCGTAGAGGGTGAATTGGCTGACCAAGAGCAGCGAACCCCCGTTGTCTAACAAAGACAGATTCATCTTCCCCTCGGCATCTTCAAAGATCCGCAGGCCGATCAGCTTGTCGGCCATCCAACTGACTTCCGACTCGCTATCTTTAGGGCCAACACCGACTAGCACCATGAGGCCCGCTTCAATTTGGCCAACTATTTGTTGATCGACGGTAACGCTGGCTTCGGAAACACGTTGCACAACACATCGCATGGTGGAAATACTCTCGGGTAATGCTGCTAGGTGGGTGGAATACCCGGTTGTGGTAGTGCCTGATTCTAGAGGATACTGTCGGGCTGTTGCCATGCCCCCTTTCCTTGTCGCCTTCAAGTATTGAAGAGACTAGTCTTTTTTTACCAAGAGATATCCTTCGATGGATTTTGTTCTACTCGCCTATTACAGCGCTGCAATCGTCGTGGCCTCGATCATCGGAGGGCTGCTACCCGACTGGTTCAAGATGACCCACCGTCGGACCGAAATGGCAGTGAGCTTCGTAGCAGGAACCATGCTTGGAATCGCGCTGCTGCATCTCTTGCCTCACGCCTTGGCCGGAAGCAATGCACCTGGAGGGCTCAGCTCGGCGGTTGCGTTCCGATGGGTGCTAGGTGGCTTTTTGGCGATGTTCTTTATTGAAAGATTTTTCTGTTTTCATCATCATGATGTCGCTGCGGAGGAAGAATCCGAAGGCGAAGAGGCGGTGCATACTTGCCATGAGCATGATCACCCACATTCAGATCATACCCCGGGATTGGCATGGAGCGGTGCAACGGTAGGCTTGACCTTACATAGTTTATTGGCGGGCGTCGCCTTAGCGGCAAGCGCCAGTCATGCCCCCAACGGAGCCTGGCTAGCTGGCCTCGGGACCTTCATTGCAATCTTATTCCACAAGCCGTTCGATGCGATGACCATAGCGATGCTGATGGAACGCGCCGGTTGGTCGCCGTTGGCTCGCTGTGTGGTGAACGGCCTCTTCGCATTGGTGGTGCCTGCAGGGGTCTTACTGTTTTATGCCGGAATGGCACCTTTGGGGGTCGAAGGGGCCAGCACGATGGTCTCGGCCGCAATTGCCTTTTCAGCAGGAGTCTTTCTTTGCGTCTCGATGAGCGACCTCTTGCCCGAGCTACATTTCCACCATCACGACCGAATCAAACTTTCGATTGCTCTCATCCTTGGCTTAGCGATAGCCGATGTAGCCTGCCGACTTGAAAGCCATTCGCACGGACCGAAAGTAGATGAGGTCATTGAGGTGAGAGAGTAGATTCCCCACTTGGCTCAGACCCCGCCGTCGATGAACTGCCCGATCTTACGGAATTTTTCGTAACGCTCTTTTACCAACTCGTCGGTTGGTTTTTCCATCAGCTCGCGCAGGTGCTTGGCGAGGTACATTTTCATGCGGGCAGCCATTTGGTAATGATCCCGGTGAGCGCCGCCTAGGGGTTCTTCGATCACGTCGTCAATCGCTCCGAGTTCCTTAAGATGCTTGGAGGTAAGCTTCAGCGCCCGGGCCGCTTTGTCGGCGTAGTCGTGGCTCTTCCACAGAATGCCAGCGCAGCCCTCAGGACTGATGACGGAGTAGTACGCATGTTCAAGCACAGCAACACGGTCGCCGACGCCGATGCCGAGGGCGCCGCCCGAGCCCCCCTCCCCTATCACAATGCAAATGATCGGCGTTTCAAGACGTGACATTTCGAGCATACTCTCGGCAATCACTTGGGCTTGCCCCCGTTCTTCGGCTCCGATGCCGGGGTACGCGCCAGGCGTGTCGATTAGGCAAATGATCGGCATGTGGTACTTGGCCGCCATCTTCATCTTCCGCATCGCTTTGCGGTAACCTTCGGGATGAGCACATCCAAAGTAGCATTCAGTCCGCTCTTTGAAAGTTTTCCCTTTATGATGGCCGACGACCATGCACTTAATTCCATCGAGCTTTGCAAAGCCTGTTCGCAAAGCTCGATCGTCGCCGAAGAACTTATCGCCATGCAGTTCAACGAACTCATCGAATACCAATTCTTGGTAGTCGGTGAATTTGGGCCGTTCTTGCAGACGAGCCACCCGAACAGTATCCCAAGGGTCAAGATTCGAATAAAGTTCACGCGTCTTGTCAGCCAGTTCGCGCTTTACCGAGCGAAGTTCGTCATGCTGTTCGGGCGTTTTTTTATCGATCGACTCAAGCTTGTGAATGCGGTCTTCTAAATCGAAAATTGGTTGTTCAAATTCGAGCTGTAGTGAGGCGTTGGCCATGTTGATCTCGGTCGTCTTTATTAAATCGAGTGTGTTGTTTCAGTCACGAGTTGGTCGTTAAGTTGCTGGGCCCGATGGCTCTGCTTCAGGTTCCGGCTTCGATGGCGGGACGTAAAACATCGGCTCGCTTTTGATTTTCATCATCACTTCTTTCATTGAGCTGGGTCGCTCTTCTCGCTTCTTGGCAAGCATTTTTAGAACGTAACTCGCAAAGTCAGGATGAATGTTCGGATCGGCAACCGTGAGCGACGAGGGTCGGCTCTTTAGATGTCGCTGCAACAGTTCGTTTGGGCTATTGGCTGTAAAAGGGACTTTGCCCGTGAGTAGTTCGTAGATCATGCAGCCGAAGCTATAGATGTCATCGCGTGGATCAACCCCCTGCCCTCGAATTTGCTCGGGTGACATGAAGCTATAGGTCCCTTGTACCTGGACTTTACCACCCAATAATTTCCCAAACCCGCCCGTTTTTTTGGCGGCTATTGTGAAGTCGATAAGCCGAACCTCATTGTCGTCGCTTGCTAAATAATTATCAGGCTTGATATCGCGGTGAACCCAACCTTGGTCGTGCATGTAGGCCAAGCCCGAGGCGGCGTTGGTGAGCAAGTCCTTCAATCGCCATTGAAGGTTTTTTAGATTGGCCGTGATCTGTTGTTTCAAGTTTGGTGTCTTGAAGAATTCCATCACTAGATAAGCCCCGTTGCTGCCTGTCCCATACTCGTAGGTTTTGATCACTCCTTTATGATCGAGTGATTTGCCGACATTGTATTCGTGCTTTAGCTCAGCCACCGCTTGACGGGTGTACTTACGGCTATCCTTGGGTAACCATTTCACGGCAAAGATATCGGTTCCTGATACCGGTCGGACTGCCCATATTTCATAGAGCGCACCCGCCCGGATGAGATGGTACATCCGATAGTCGCCCAAAATTTCATTCTTACTCGCCACGCCTACTCCGCTTTAACCACGTTGACTTGTCGAACGCCATTGGGTCCGACATTGGAATGCCTTATTCTATCTGGCTGACCCCGCCGCAGAAAGGCCGATGCCCCCCTCCCCTTTCCTTTGATAATTACCAGTTAGAAGCTACAAAAGTTATGTTTTGGCGAATTTTGCTACGAATCTGGGCTTTGCCTTACACCCTCCTCGGGTGCGCCTGCGGCTCATTTGGACTCGCTACGGGTGGAGGCTGGCAGCTACGCGAAGCAATCTCAATTGAGGGAGATCGAACTGAACGCGTAACACTTCTCGAATTTTATGGCGGCGGCACCGCTTGGATTCTGCGTTGTCTACCAAATGGCCACATCATCAGCGCAATGACGCTCGGCCACTCGGTCATTGGCAAGACGGCCGATGATCTCGACCGAGCTCGTGACCACGAAATGGTCCATGTCAAGCAATTCGAAAAATGGGGCCCGCTGATGGGCCCCGCCTATGTAGGTGCCTCGATCTGGGTTTGGCTCCACGGCAAACGGGCGTATCGGGACAATCCGTTTGAGGTGGAAGCCTACGACGCCGACGAGGATCGGCTAAAAGAGAGTGGTGGAAACAAAGAATAGAATATGGACGACGCGGAATTATTTAAGGTGACAGTCCCCAGTCAAGCCGTTCTTCACTGCAAACGCCTCCATCGTCTATTCCATTCTCAAAAACCGAATAAACGACCCAACCTTTGTCGGTTAGTTTCAACAGGAGTGGCTTGCCGGAAAAGGGATCTTGGCATTGTTCTTCGTTGAGTGGCAGATCGGACAGCGAGGTTGCTTCATTGCCGTTCTCTACTTTGTAGCGGACGAGTTCATTCAAAATGCGTAAACACCGTTGTGAAGCGATATCGCGATTCGCCAAAAGGTAAGAACTTTTTATATAATCAAAAAGCATTTCTACGATTATTGGATAGTTATTACTCTGCTCATGCTTTGTAAGCTCATGGAATCCAATATGCCATGGCTGTTCTATCAGAGGAAATATTTCTTCGTACATATTGAAGATGGTCAGCTGATAACCAAATAGCTTACTACTCCAAGCTGCTTGCGAGCCATTCATTGCCTCTAAATTAAGTACCCTTTCTGATTTCAGGCTTTCTTTAAAACCCATCAAATCAAATTGCTGATCTAAGCTAAGATTAAGTTTATCGCGTAATTGAGTGCCAAGTAGTTCGTTTCGAACAATTCTCTGCATTTCATCGACAGCCATCATTCGTAGCGCGATGCTAACGGCATGACTGATAATGAAGGGTTCTTTCTCTGCAACGCTAGAAAGGTTGAGTAATTCGATTCCTAGCTCACATGCGATTTCATTATTTCCATCTGAAAAGGCGTCGGCAATCTTTTTCGACAGAGATCTTGCTGCACCTCGATATGCATTTACCGCTTTAATTTGCAGGCTAACTGCGTTGTTATAGTCGCCAGTAAAACCCAACTCGGCAAGTGAGGTTGGTTTCCCTTCTGCCCGCAACTGAGCGAGTTTTGCTTCAAGCCGATTGCCGCTCAGAAAACCCCATGCGATGACGCCAAACATAGCGATCACGATAAGAGCCAGCATAAATATAGCTAGGCGTTTACGCCGCCGCGTAAGATCGGACTTCGATTTCACAGAGCACCACGGTTCTTAAGTAAATTTTCTCAAAAAATGAATAGGCCCTATAAATATCTTCGCTGGCGTCTAATCAATCTTGCCATGTATTTTTCAATAGACCGACAAAGATCCTCTCTAAATCCGCATTCATCTGTGCCTCCACATACCTTCATCTCAATACTCAACACTCATCAGCACCAAGCCCTGTGCGGGCGCCGTCATGCCTGCTTGGTTGCGATCGCGCGAAGCGATGACCTCGCCGATCCAACTTGGTTCGAAATTGCGTCGGCCTACTTCGACCAGGGTGCCGGCTATCGTGCGGACCATGTTGTAGAGAAAACCATCGCCCGTGACCGTAATATCGATCCGTTCTCCCTTGAGCTTGCTGTTCGGGGCGTCATGCTGTTCGACACGCAAATCAAGAATTGTACGAACTGTGGTCGCTCGCTCCGAGCCCGTTGACTCAAACGCTGCAAAATCGTGACGGCCTAGTAGGTATTGCCCCCCTACCCTCATCGCTTCGACATCAAGCGGACGTGTCGGAATGTGCCACAGGAAATCGCGATCAAACAATGGCCTGATTCGGCTGTTGTGAATTTGATAACGGTACGTTTTGCGCAGTGCGTCGTAGGTCGCATGGAAACCGACGGGGGCCTCTTCGGCAGCAAGCACCACTATATCATCCGGCAACTTCGCATTGAGCGCACGGGGGATTTGCTCTGTAACGATCGTCGTTGCCGTCTCGGCACTGAAAACCTGCCCCCAAGCGTGGACGCCCGCGTCGGTTCGGCCACTGCCGGGAAGCTTCTGCTCTTCGCCCGTGATGCTATGCCAAGCCTGTCTGAGCTTGCCCTGCACCGTGGGATCGTTCGGCTGCCATTGCCAACCGGCGTAGTCGGTTCCATCGTAAGCGACGGTCAACTTAAGCCAACGCATGGCGTTCAGACCGTCGCTCCACGAGAAACGAGCAACTCGGCAATCTGTACGGCGTTCGTTGCGGCCCCCTTGCGGAGGTTGTCACTAACGCACCAGAAAGCAATGCCATTGTCACACGAAAGGTCTTCGCGGATGCGGCCGATGAATGTCGCATCGTCGTTGTCACAATCCTTTGGCATCGGATAAACACCATCGGCCAAATTATCGACCACCTTAATGCCCGGCGTTGCAGCAAACAGTTCGCGAGCTTCCGCAGCGGTGATCTTTTTCTCTGTCTCGACCAATATGCTTTCGCTGTGACAATTGCTAACGGGAACGCGAACGCAAGTGGGACAAACCTTGATTGATTCGTCGCCGAAGATTTTTTGGGTCTCGTAGACCATTTTCATTTCTTCGGAGGTGTAGCCCTTGTACTTTTCCGATCCGATTTGCGGAATGCAATTGAATGCGATCGGATGGGCAAAGGCTTCGTACTTGTGATCGTTTCCTTCGAGCGCGGCACGCGAACCCTCGATCAAATCGCGCTGCCCTTTCACGCCGGCGCCGCTGGTCGCTTGATAGGTGCTGACGACAACACGACGGATCTTACCCACTTCGTGCAGTGGTTTCATCGCAAGCACCATTTGAGTAGTGCTACAGTTCGGGCTGGAAATAACCCCTTGATGTGCGAAGGCCGCTTCGGGATTTACTTCGGGCACGACGAGCGGCACGCTGGGGTCCATTCGCCAGTAGCCACTCTCGTCGACCACGACGCAACCAGCCGCTTTGGCCCAGGGAACGAACTCGGCCGCGGTGTCGTCAGGCGTGCTGCCGATGGCTAGGTCGACGCCTTTGAAGGAATCGGGCGTTAGTTCTTCAACCGTATGCGTCTTGCCGCCAAATTCAATGGTCGTGCCAGCCGACCGAGCAGAGGCAAGGAATTTGATATTTTTGTACGGGAAGTTACGTTCCTGTAGCATTTGACGAATTAGACCACCCACGGCCCCGGTCGCCCCAACAATCGCAATGGTATCGAACACCGACTTAACCCTCTAATATACGTGGAAACACGATCTGGCTGCTGCTAGACAAAAGCAGACGTTACGGGCCAGACCCGTATCTTAGGCAACCGGTTCGTGGCTAACTAGCGGTTAGTGAGAGTTTTTCGGAGGGTTTTAGGGGTGCTAGGTGGTGAATTTCCCCCTACAGAATCGAGGAGGCTGGCTTCTCGTTATCGAAGTTACACATTCTGAGTACTTCTAAAAATATACCCACGCAAGCATGGGCAGCTCGTACTTTCTTGAAGGGCTAACTAGTCTACGGGGCCATCAATGCTTTCAATTGAGCTGCCATTTCATTAGCTCGATCTGGATACTTGCCAATCAGATTATCTTGCTCGCCAGGATCGCGATTCAAATCAAAGAGGCTGTCCACCACAGGCGAAAACCTTGGGCCCCGGTTCGTTACCTTCGCGGGTACATACTTCCAATCCCCTACGCGCAACGCCACGCCACCCGACTCTTCGATCATGTAAGGTAGTCCAATCTTGTCTTTCCCCAAGAAGGCGGCCAGCGTGCTTCGGCTATCGCGTGCTACCTCTTCGGCCAACTCAATATCAAATAGTTCAGCAAACGAAGCAAGGAAATCAATCTGATTGACCAATGCATTCGATGTATTTGGCTCGATATGATTTGGCCAACGAATCATGAAGGGAACACGGGTCCCCCCTTCGTAGATTCCGTACTTGCCGCCACGCCACTTGCCCGAGGCATCGTGCTTTGGCCTTTTGGGGGCATTCTTCCAATTATTTTTTCTTGATGGGCCGTAACTATCGTCATGCTGAGTCGGGCCATTATCGCTGGTGAAGATTACGATTGTATTTTCATTGAGCTGATGCTTGTCTAGTTCTGCTAACAGCTCTCCCACTGCCCAATCAAGCTGAACCATCGCGTCACCGCGCTTGCCAAGTTTTGTACGCCCTTTGAACCGATCGTTAGGCATGTTAGGGATATGGATGTCCTGTGCTGAGTACATGAGAAAGAAGGGCTTCTCTTTGTTAGCGGCAAGATACTCCTTTGCTTTGTTCACAAAAACATCAGTCATGGTCTTATCATTCCACAGCGCCGACTTTCCACCCGACATGTAGCCGATACGGCCATGGCCACAGACACTGCTTCGATAAAATCGCTGATCTTTGGCAAGTGGGTATTGTGTGCTTCCCTCTTTATTAACATCCGATAGCTTGTTGCCGACATAGATCAAATCATTCGGATCATGATTCACGACACGATGCCCTTCGATATAAACGCAAGGGACACGGTCATTGGTTGTTGGCATCAGAAACGCTGAATCAAAACCAACTTCTAGTGGACCTGGCTTTAGCTCACCATTCCAGTCGGGGCCGTCCGCTTTGGTTCCGAGCCCTAAATGCCATTTGCCTACGATGCCCGTCTGATAGCCGGCCTGCTTGAAAAGCTTGGGTAAAGTGTAAGTCTCTATCGGTATCAATAACGGCTCATTGGGTGGCGCAATGCGAACACCAAAACGAAAAGCATGAACCCCAGTAAGCAACGAAAAGCGTGACGGGGTACATGTTGAGGCCGAGCAATGACCGTCACTAAAATTCAAACTCTGAGCGGCAAGCGAATCAATATGGGGGGTCGGAATCTGAGTCGCTCCATTGATGCCCACATCGGCATAGCCAACATCATCACCATATATTAGCACCACATTTGGTACTGATTCGGCAGCGTAAGAATTGCCAATAAGTGCCAAGGAAAAAATCAGAGCAAGGCAAAAGACAACGCGAATATTGTTAACTGAAAAGTAGATCATTTTGCAATTGCCTATGGCCAAAGAAAAGGTTTCTAAAAAGAGTGCTTTTAGATTTAAGGAGCAATCAACAGCCTGGCTGTTAACGGACCTTAGCATAAGTACCCTGCTACCTGTAGCTAGGAGTAAGATTTGCTAAGGCGATGTAATCTAACGCTTAAATCGGTGGCAATTAGGCACAATATTTTCTCAGCCACCCAATTTACGCCCGATTGGATCAAAGAATTTCCGAATCGTTTCAGGCGATAGAAACGCCATATTGGCGACGAGCATGGCAAAGGCAAATTCGGGCATCCCCATCGCAATGCCAATAAAGCCATGCATGCCAACAGCCGTTAAGAGCATCCAGGGACGAGCAAGTCGGTTCCATATCAGACAGCAATAGAACAACTCCCAAAAGACCGTAGCGTGGGTTAAAAGATCGACCAACCATAAATGATCGGCAAGCCAGGTCATGTTTAGTGAACGGTATTCTACGTTGGCAACGGTATACCAAGTCGCTCCGCCATTACGCCATAGCTCGCCTTGCAATTTACCCAAACCAGAAAAGAGATAGACAACACACAAGTGAAGTTGGATTAACCGAACCGCGATATTGGCCATGATCGACGATTCAACCATCGGCTGTTCACGTCGTTTCCGAAGCAAACTATCAATCGAATAGCGGGCGCCACAGGGTCCTAGCATAACGTACATCGCAAGCAGGCAATTGATTTTATCGAGGCCAAAAAAGGCGCCTGGCGTCACATAATTTGCATAACTAATGGCAACAACGAACGACCAAACCGCAACCGTTCGGCTAAACAGACCGATCATCAGCAGAAAAAAAGCGATCAAATTCAAGCCATGAAAAACCCAAACCAGCCACGTGGGACCCATAAGTCCGAAGAAGCTAAACGCAAATCGGTTTTCGTTCATTGCCGAGCGAAGGCTTGATTCGATCCACCCTTCTGCGCCAAAAAACGAGGTTAAGTCAAAAGACCAAACGAGGTGCGTCCAAAAAAGCAGTAGCCCCGTAAAGATGCGTAGGATGCTAAGTGTCGATGGATCGGTGGGTGAGTACCAAAAACGATCCCATCCGGAGAAAATTTCGCCGAAGTGCGATTTAAGCGAGCGGAACCAATTCATTCAAACACCCCTCCCCCGCCTTGATCACCTGGGGGTAATTGCACTAGTGGCGTTGCTAAGTCAGATGCAAACTCACGAACGCTCAAGAGTTGTTCGTACATGTCAGCCCCGTTCTCATCTTTCTTAGCACGAATCATATTGCCCTGATCGTCGTACTCATCGCGAGCTTGTCCAGGATGTAAGATTAGGTGCTTAACCAAATCAATTCTCGCCTCGCTACCCTGATAGGTCCGCAGCAAATGCCGGGCATAGGAACGCATGCTCAGCTGAACCGGATTGTCGTAATCTTGGAGCCCCAAACCTGCTTGATCGGCAAGCATCATATGGCGGTGGTACATCAAACGTGGCCATTGCTGTTGTTTGTTGGGGAATTCCCCTTCTTTAACTACTTCGCCGTTTTCGCCAATTACTTGGTAGCGAACCAACTGATTGATTGGCGGATCAGGTGCAAAAAAGTGATAGCCATGATTGAGATAAAGTGGATCACTGTAGAAGCGAACCACTTTGTTTTGCGCCAAATCAAAAACCGTTTGAGAAGTAGGCGAAACCGAGAGGGGACTGATAAAAACAACAAATAAATGCCAAAGCAGGGCAAGGCTAACAGCCCCTTTTAGCCAGGCAGACATGTTCGGCTCTGACTGCGATCCCAGCTTTGCATTTGGACGTGAAGCACTCGTTCGATTGCCATCGTCATTTGAAATTCGTTCATCCGAAGAATTTCTATTTCTAT
>CAYGQU010000002.1:2728-25863 GCA_964352045.1 uncultured Planctomycetaceae bacterium | reverse complement strand
TGCCACTGAGGCGTGCGACGCCGAGTTGGGCGTCGATGAGTCCCTCTTTTAACCGTCTCAGAGCAGGTTGCCCTGAAAGCAGAGTGTCAGGAGTCGAAAGTAGTCGATCGGGGTCTACTTTAGCAGCTGTCAATTCCTTATGGAGTGCGATATTCTGTTGCAACTCTTTTCTTGCAGCACGCTCTTCGGATTGAATCGCAAGGACGCGTTGTCCAAGATCACTTTGCCCACCATTGCTGGAAACTAAGTGACGTAATTCGATCAAGTCAGCTCCAACCGACTCTTCAAAATCACTTAACGCTTTGACATGTTCCTGGAGCTGAATCTCAGCAAGATTAACTGATTTCTCTACCTCGGCCACCATGCTCGCTGCCCGTTGATCACGTAGTTCTTGCAATCGGTGGGTCAACTGCCTTGTTAAGGATTCGACTTTAGCAATTGCTACGACTGGATTCGGATCCAGTACGCCCAGATAGAAGACTTCGGTCTTACCAAATTCAGCACCACCGGGTGGGGTGAAACGAAGCTTATCGCGGAATTGATCAATCTCTTCAGCATTGATTTTATTGGGATAAACACCCGATTCTTGCAGAACCGCCGTCACAACAGTTTTGCTACGAGCAAGTTCTAGAAGTGTTTCCTGAACGGTCTTCATCTCTGAAAGGTCGGTAAACTTACCAAGCCGTTGATCAGAGTAACCGGCCGCATCACTTCGGATAAGCAACCCTTGGTCGGCTCGCCAATCGCGTGAGTTGATGAACGAAACGGCCAAAGCCAGCACAGCACCCAATATCATGGGAACGACCAATAACCAACGGTTTCGACCTAATAGTTCTAGCAAGACGGCAGGAGTCATTGATTCGTTTGGTGAAGAATTCATAGGTATCAGCTAGGCAACGTATTACTAAAGGTTCCAAGCAAACAAACATGCGCATAAATATTGGCTAATGCGTGTTTGGCTGCGGATTGGTAGATCACAGCAAGGATGCCTAAATCTAGGTTTCAATAAGGGTCGCGTAGGCACAACTTCGCTTACTCATAGAGGTCGTTTCATCATCACGTTAGGATAATAGGTAATTGAGGGGTCGTAAGGCTTAATGGGTTGATAATGATGAGGGATGATTTGTTGCTTAACGCTATTAGCGAACTTCCGACAATCGAGTTTGCCAAACCAAAGTAGTGGGCAAGACTTAGGTGAATTAATAGCTAATCGTTATGACTCTCTAACTGCCTTTCTTGATTAACTGATGAACGTTATCAAACAATCACTCTTGAATCTTTACCGTTTAGCGACTTATCGTACGCGGAAGAAATGGCTTGAGGAGTCCATTCAGGCAGAGAACGCTCCTGTTTCAATCTTGTTCTATCATCGCATTGCCGACACGGTTCCGAACGACTGGACCATGTCAACCAAGATGTTTAAGCGACAAGTCGATTGGTTGGCCGAGCAATACGAGTTTGTCAGTTTAAGCGAAGCGCAAACAAGACTACGAGAAGGCAACAAGCGTCCAGCGGTTGCCATCACATTTGACGATGGCTATGCCGACAATTGTGATTTTGCTATCCCATTACTTCTGCGCCGCGAAATCCCTTTCACATATTTTGTTTCTACACAGATTCTTCAGGATCAGATTGCTTTTGAACATGACCTGGAAGCAGGCGAGCGACTTGAAGTTAATACCATTGAACAGATCCAAGCTATGGCCAAAGCTGGTGTCGAGATTGGGGCACACACAAGAACTCATGCCGATATGGGTCGTTCGACCCAAGTTGATTGGATTCGTGAAGAATTAATTGGGTCAGTGAATGATTTGCAATCGTGGCTTGATCGCCCGATTCATTACTTTGCTTTTCCCTTTGGGTTACCAGAAAACATTACGCAAGAAGCAGTAGCCGTTGCCGCACAGGCTGGTTTGAAAGGCGTTTGCTCAGCTTACGGTGCGCACAACTTCCCCGCACAGAATGAATCGAATTTAGAGTCGCAAGAAGAGAAGACTTCTTTTCATCTACGCCGTATCCATGCGGATCCTGAATGGGAGCGTTTTATTAATTGGATGACGTTTGATCCTCGCAAAATAAAGAAAGAAGACCCCATCTTGGATCATGAACTTCTTTCGTTAGCATTATCTAATAAAGACTCAGAAACAGAGGCTGCTAGTGTCTGAGCCATTTCCTGATCCATCTAAGAAGCGATCAAGATCGTTGAGCCCCGAGACTTTGATGTCGAGCTTAATGGTTGTATTGATCGTCAATTTAATCCAGCGAAGTGTCGGCTTTGGCCGTGCCGTGCTGTTTTGTCGTTGGCTTGATCCGGAGCAACTTGGCCATTGGGAAATGGCAATTGGCTTCATGATGCTAGCGGCACCATTAATTGTGCTTGGTCTGCCAGGTTCGTTTGCTCGGTATCTGGAAAAGTATCGAACGCAAGGTCGGCTACAGCTCTTTTTAAGACGAACGGCAAGTTGGACCTTTGGCCTTACCGCAATATCAATTGTCGTAATGGCGTTCAATCTACCAGTACTTGGCAAGATAGTCTTTGGTGACGCGACGAGTACGCAACTTGCGGCGATTGTTGTCGGTGGGCTTGGTATCGTAGTCGCTCATCATTTCCTCGAAGCGGTTTTCGCCGGCTTGAGATTATTCCGAGTCGTTTCGACAATGCATTTTGTCCAGAGTATGGCTTTTGCTGCGTTTTCGTTAAGCCTGATTGTATTTTTCAGCCCAACTGCTGCAAGTTTGGTGCTCGGCTATGCGGCCGCCTGCTTACTTTCAATTTGCGGTGTTTTGGCTTGGTCATTCTGGCGAATAGAAAAACGACCCGATGCTGCTGATTCGGTTCCTCATATCGAATTCTGGCCCCCATTGATGCGATTTGCGATTTGGATTTGGGTTTCAAATCTGCTAACGAACGTTTTTTCAGTCGTTGATCGTTACATGATTTTGCATTACGGCAATTTCACGAATGACGAAGCGCTCGTTCAGCTAGGTAATTACCACACGAGTATGATCGTGCCCGTTCTTTTAGTATCTATTGCCAACCTAATTGTCGGGGCCATGACTCCTCACTTGAGCCATGCATGGGAAGAAAGCCGTCAACAAGAAGTGAACGACAGGGTGAATTTCGGATTGAAGCTCATGGCAATCGGGATGCTAATCGCTGGAGTAGGAGTTTTGTTTTTTTGTCCACTACTGTTTAACTATGCTTTTGCAAACAAGTTTGCCGACGGACTCGCCGTATTACCATGGACTTTAGCAGGCTGCGTATGGTTCTCGTTGGTGTTGTTTTCACAAACATACGTTTGGTGTGCTGAGAAGTCGCACCGGGCATCTATCCCACTGCTCGTTGGGCTTTTAAGCAACGTGTTGCTCAATATCCTCTTAATGCCAAGTTTAGGTTTACTGGGCGCTGTTGTAGCAACCGGTGTGGCAACGCTTCTTGGATATCTCACTCAACTTTGGGTAAACCATAAGTTGGATATGCGAATCGACTTTGGAACGATTCTCATCGGCTTCTCACCCTTGCTACTCACCAATGGTCCTGTTACAGCCGCAATAGGCGTTGGACTGCTGATTAGTTTATCGATTTCAACCAATCTCGTTTTCACCATGGCCGAGCGCGATCTGCTGTTCGTTGCGTTTGCTGATCGAGTCACGTTTTGGTTGACTCGATTAAAAATAATAAAAATACAGCCTAAGAATTCGGGATCTTTATGATGAAGACACTAACGCAACTCGATTTGCCGACAGATGAATCCAGCTTGATTGATTCGGTCGATCAAATCGCACCAAACCGGAAGCCCACTCCCGTATTATTTGTGCAAACAAGTATGCCGGTCGGAGGAGCTGAAACGTTGTTAGTAAATCTTGTAAAACGAATGGATCGCTCACGATTCTTACCCGAGGTGGTCTGCTTGAAGGAACTAGGACCGCTAGGTGAAGCGTTGCGTAACGATGGTGTTACGATTCATCATTCCTTGCTATCAGGTAAATATGACCTGAGAATTCTTCCTCGGCTCGTACATTTAATAAAGAGTCGTAAGTACGAAGCGGTCATAACTGTTGGTGCGGGCGATAAGATGTTTTGGGGACGACTCGCTGCTAAGTTCGCCGGGGTACGGATAATTGCCTCGGCATTGCACAGCACTGGCTGGCCCGATGGCGTCGGACGCTTGAATCGTTTCCTGACGCCGTTTACCGACGCATTTATCGCCGTCGCAAAACCACATGGCGAATTCTTGGTGGATTTTGAAAAATTCCCTCAGCAGAAAGTTGTGGTTATTCCTAATGGAGTCGATACCGAACGTTTTTGCCCGGCACCACACAGCAATGCAGTTCGTGAAGAATTGGGGCTAGCTTCTAATACGCCGCTCGTAAGCATCCTTGCAGCCCTGCGCCCCGAAAAAAACCATGAGCTTTTCTTGGACATGGCAAAGAAAGTGCTGCAACAAGTTCCCGAAACACGCTTCTTGATTATCGGTGATGGCGATTGCCGACAAAACCTTGAATCTTATGCTAAAGAATTAGGGCTTCTTGAGGTTCGGCCGAGTGGCGACACACCTGTACGATTTTTAGGAAATCGAGATGATATCCCCGCCTTGCTTGCTGCCAGCGACGTACTAGCTTTGACCTCAGATAACGAAGCCAATCCTGTTTCGATCTTAGAAGGCCTTAGTTGCGGAACGCCTGTCGTAGCAACCGACGTGGGGTCGGTGAGTGAATCAGTCGTCGAGGGTAAAACCGGTTTTCTCGTCGAGGCAGGTAATGCTAACGCTTTTTCTGATCGAGTTACAGAACTGCTGCTTGATCCAATACGTGCCGAACATTTTGGCCGAACAGGCCGACAAGCGGTAATTGAATATGCCTCGCTTGACGCCATGGTAAAAGGGTACGAACGGCTTGTTGAGCATGGCGTTTCAGCACTTAACTGACCGAAGGAAGGCCTAAATACAAGCAACCGAGTTTAGAGAATAGCAGTGGGGACAAATAGCTGCCATAATGGAAGTTTACCCCTTCACAATCCTCGTACGTTGCTCGGGCCTCGTGCGTTGCTCTGGTTCTTATCGCCTATGCTAACCGAGTTACTTTTAACGGGACTTGCCCGCTTTATGAGTGGCACGAGTGTGCGCTGGGTTGATTGTCAGCCTGACACATGCCAGCGCGTCTATTTTGCTAACCATTCGAGCCATATCGACATGGTAATCGTTTGGTCTGCCTTGCCTCGCGAAGTTCGTTTGTTAACTCGTCCGGTAGCGGCAAAAGATTATTGGAGCCACGGTTGGCTTCGCCCGCACATAGCCAAAGCCTATAATGCGATGCTGATCGATCGCCGTAGTGTGAAGGTCCACCAAAGCCCGATTGATTTGATGCTACGAGAAATGGGAGATGATACTTCAGTCATTATTTTCCCCGAGGGAGGAAGAACCGACGGAGAACAAGTTGGTCAATTCAAAAGTGGGCTTTACTACCTGAGCAAGAAACGTCCCGAGCTTGAACTCGTACCGGTCTACCTTCACAACATGGGTCGTGTTTTGCCCCGCGAAGAGTATTTGCCAATTCCGCTCCTTTCATCGGTCACGTTTGGCCCACCGATATGGCTTGAAGCGGGGGAAGCGAAGAAGGATTTTCTCAATCGAGCTCGCGAAGCCGTATTAAGCTTGGGACCAAAAGATGATTGACCCATAACATTTGGTTTGATGGCTGACTATTCTAGAGAGTGGCCCCTAGAGGAGGCTGATTAGCCATTAAGCCTAGTTTGCACTGGGGTTTCAACTTGATTGCCAACCAAAATCTGATGGTAACTGCCCCTCGCTGAAATGGGCTGGGCACGTTAGTTTCTTGGTTTAACGTATCAAGCGCTAATCTAGACCATCGCCAGACCAAATCGTCAAAACTACTTATCCGTTCCTTCCAACAAATTTATGGCATCAGAAAATTGGATACTCGCCGCAACGGTCGTGATGGTGCTAGGCTTGGCCACCTATGTGGGTCGATTGCTTAGTCGTCAGCCACAGCTTGGTATCAATCAAGCTGCTATTGATGCGTTTAATAGTCGGATCCGAAGCTGGTGGATCATTTGTTGTTTGCTCACGGTCGCCTTTATGAGCAAAGGACTGACGGTTGCGTTATTTGGAGTGATTAGTTTTTGGGCTCTTCGTGAATTCATCACCCTCACGCCAACTCGGCTCTCCGACCACCGAGCCCTGTTTTGGGTCTTCTTTTTCTTTACCCCGCTCCAGTATCTGCTTGTCGGACAAAATGCCTACGAACTTTTCAGCGTTCTGATTCCTGTCTACGGGTTTTTATTCGTACCAATGCGTATAGCGATTGCCGGGGATCCGAAACGATTCCTTGAACGAGCTTCAAAGATTCAATCTGGTTTACTTATCTGCGTCTACTGCTTGAGCTATGCTCCTGCGCTGCTCTATCTTGAAAGCTCCGAACTCACGCACAGCGATACGGCACGGCTTCTTTTCTTCTTAGTGACCATGTCACTGTTAAGTGAAGCCGTTCAGTTTGCTTGGAGCCGACTCTATGGCAAGCATGTGATAGCGCCCGAAATCAACCAAAGCCGAACCTGGGAAGGTTTTCTCGGTTCTAGTGCAACGATCGCCCTAGTCGGTTCAGCGCTTTACCAAATAGGAGCAACTTCCTTTACGCAGCTTTGGCATGCGGCATTAGTTTCGCTACTGATAGCTGTCATGAGCTTTGCTGGTGCAATGACCATGTCAGCCATTAAGCGGGACCGTCGAGTCGAAGACTACGGCACGCTCATCGAAGGGCACGGCGGTGTGCTCGATCGAATCGATGCTCTCTGCTTTACTGCACCTGTGTTCTACTATGTTGCCCGTTGGCTCTTGCTCTAAACGACTATTCGATATCTGAAAAATAATTTGCCCTTTATCCCCCTCTATGGTTTCGGGGAAAGGAGCTTCGTGAAAGGGACTAACTAGTCAGTTTAGACACTCTCCATGCGACCACTTAGCGCCACACAGGCGTTTGCGGACGCGAGGCATCGTAGACCGATGGTTGGTCGGTATTGCGAGCAGCATCGGCTCGTAGGGCGTAGACCGACGGTCGTCCCCCTTGCGGAGGGCCACTAGCAGAGATGGGCGTGACAGGGCCTTGTCCACGAATCACCGGTGGCTGTTCGTTCGTTGCAATCTTGGCAGCAAGATCTGCATCAAGCTCAAGCCGAGGTCGACCTTGCCGAACCCAGTCGAGCCAAGTCTCTTGCAAGGCATACAAATTCTCGTGTCCGTAATGTTTATCTACCGCTCGACGCCAGTTTTCGTCACGCATCCCATCTTCAATAAAGGTTAGAAAAGCTTCTTTGCCACGCCGTTCGAGCAGGAACTGCGTAAGTGAATGCCCTTGTGCATAAAGTGGCAAGATCTCTGGGGGATACTCTTTCATGGCAAACATCTTGCTGAAGGGAATGCCCTTACCCGTTTTTAGGAATTCGATCAGCAACCGTTCTTGCTTCCCAATTTCACTACGGTGCTCGACCGTAGTACAGGCTCCTTCGTCAGCCCATCTCGGCAATGGTCGACGGAAGTAACTAGCAAAAATTGTGTGGGTTATTTCATGCGGAAGAACCGAATCAAGCACTCGCTCGCGACTTCCTTGAATTTCCATATCCCAACCGGTGACTTCTCCCCGATCGAAGACAAACGTGGTTGCCCCGCCTGCACCGAGCGTAGGCGAAACATGAGCAACGACCTTACAGGGAGCTCCCCAGTTGGGCATTGCTTCGCCGATCCATTCGATTGAAAGCTTATTTCGCCATTGTTCGGCTGACTCGGCCAGCTCGCGTGCCAAGGAATCGGTAGGGGCCGATACGATAAAGTTAGCCGTCCGATAACTGCCCGCTAAGAGATCGCTTACGCAGCACAAAATCAATAGTGCCGTTAACCTAATAGGCAAGGGGAAGTTGCGACTAGATAATATTAGATAGGCTGATTGAGGGCAGTCATGAGCATCCATGCTCGACTCCGTATAACAAGGGTAAAAAACGGGGATTTCTTGTGCTGATTTCTCGGCAATTTGTCATAGGATCCTTCCTGTGACGGGCCCTATGCTAACAGCGATCGCCGATTTTACCCCATAGCGATTCGCACCCCCCCTTCTTCAGAAGGGATTCAGCTTGCTAAATACCGCTAAAACAGCCCCCTCTAGTCGATTCAATGCTTGCAAATCAATAGTATATGAGGGTAAAAAAGGACTCATATTACCTATCTTAACACCTGCGAGTCACGGCATGTCCTTTCGCTTTACGAAACTTGAAGCAACGAAACCATCTGTTAGTTTTTCATCAAAGCGACTCCGTTTTGAGCCTCTTGAATCACGGCGTCTTTTAGCCGCAACCAGTATCGAAGTTTTGGCCGCTGGTCGCTTAGGTACCGAGTCGATTTCACTTGAAGTCAAGGGAGTAGAAGTGCAGCTTTGGCAAAACATTGGGGGTAACTTCGATACGCGTGAGTATGCGACCTATACCTACACCCACCCGACAAGCGTTAGTGCAGGCGATATCGTGGTCCGCATGGTCGATAGTAATAGCAACTCTCAGCAAGACCTTCGGGTTGATGGAATTCGGGTTGATGGCACTAAGTATGAGTCGGAATCACCCAATACTTGGTCCGATGGCGGTTGGAATAACGATCTGCAAGCCATTTATCCTTCCTATGGATCAGGTGAATTTATTTTTGCTAACAATGGAGCATTTGAATACTCACCAAGTGCGAACAGTACGATCGAGGTCTACGCTGCAGGAGCAACCAATACCGAAACGATGCGACTTTGGATCGGAGATCAAGTCGTTCAAACCTGGAACAATATTGGCGGAAATTATTCGCAACGTAGTTTTAATACTTACACTTACATTAGTTCGACAAAGATCAACCCAGACGAAATTCGCGTTGAATTTACCAACGATGGCAATACCGCCAGTGGCCAAGATCGTAATCTTCGTGTTGATGCCATTGCCATTGACGGGCGACGCTGGGAAACAGAATCACCTACCACCTTCAGCACAGGGACCTGGACCGGCGCCGCAATTGAGCCCTCGTTTCCTCAGAGCGAGTCGCTCCATGGCTCGGGCTACTTCCAGTACACAGCCGCCGATGTGAATGGCTCGCAAATTATTCTTGATCTAGCTGGTAATACTGGTGAAGAGTCAGCTGAATTGCAGGTCTTTGGCCGTGTTGCTGCTACCTACAACAACGTTGGTGGCAACTATAACCTACGTGACTTCGTGAAGGTCGGATTTGCCCATCCACGCTCAATTACAATTTCGGATATCGGCGTTGCATTTACTAACGATGCTAACACAGCTGCCGGTGATCGTAAACTTCGTGTCGATGCAGTTGAGCTCAATGGTATTCGCTACGAAACGGAAGCCATATCGACATTATCGACTGGCACTTGGCAGCCATTGGTGGGAGTACAGCCTGGTTTTTGGCAAAGTGAATCACTCCATGCCAATGGGGTAATGCGATTTGGAAATGATAATAGTCTCACCGGGACGTTATCACTTGCCAGCACGCAGTACAGTGTCAATGAGGCGATCGGCGCATTTGTCGATGTTGAATTCATCCGCACCGGTGGTTCTTTCGGCGCTTTGACGCTTGACTACACCACGCTGGACGGAACGGCAATCGCAGGCGAAGACTACAGTGCAAGTAGCGGAACCGTTGTTTTTAATAATGGCCAAAGCAGTGCTACCGTTCGTATTAACATCCTAGATGACAACGTCAGCGAAGGAACGCACACATTCAATGTCGCTGCCGACCGGGTCACCGGCGGAGCTTTCTTAGGACAACCACGCACGACGACTGTCTCTATATTCGATGACGAATTACCAGGGCAAGGAAATGGCAATGGCCTGCGCGGCGATTACTTTGACGGAATCAATTTAACCAACCTAATCACCTCACGAACCGACGATACGATCGACTTTGATTGGGGAACCGGTTCACCCCAAACGCGAGTACCCACCAACAATTTCTCAGTCCGATGGACTGGCGAGGTCTTACCACGGTTTACAGAAACCTACACCTTTGAAACTCGTACTGACGATGGCGTCAGGCTTTGGGTGAACGACGTCCTGATCATTGACAGTTGGATCGATCAAGCGGCAACCTTCCGGACCGGGCAGATTAGCCTTCAAGCAGGTGTTCGATACGATCTCCGCATGGAATATTATGAAAAAGCGGGAGAAGCGATTGCCGAGCTACGCTGGTCGAGTCCGAGTGAAACTTACGGTATCATCCCCGAATCACAACTCTTCGGTGACGAAATCGGCCCTGATGAAGGTGATTTTAGCGGCCAAACGATCATCACTGGCTTGAATCAGCCGACCGCTATTGATTTTGCCGAAGTGGGCAGCGATGACCTCATGTACATAGCCCAAAAGGATGGCAACGTCCGTCTTGCGATCAATGGTGTCTTGCAATCAGGAGTTTTTCTGGATTACACCACCGAAGTGAACAACGTTCGTGACCGTGGCTTGCTCGGCTTGGCAGTGCATCCTGATTTCGTGGCCAATCCCTATGTTTACATCCTGTACACCTACGATCCCCCCGAAGCGCAAGGCTCGGGCGGCCTAGCCGCTCCCGATAATTACGGGAACCGGGGTTCACAACTTACGCGAGTCACGGCGGACGCTTCGACAGGCTACCGAACGATCGTAGCGGGTAGTGAAGTCGTGCTGCTTGGCACGGGTAGCACTTGGAATAACATTTCCGATCCAGCCCAAGATAGTACCAGCAATAGCAGTCTACCTCCGTCAGGGCTTTTACCCGATGGTAGTTTTGTCGATGATATTCTCATCACCGATAGTCAATCGCACACCATTGGTGCGCTCAACTTCGCACCCGATGGTTCGCTTTATGTAACGAACGGTGATGGCACCAGCTATGGGCGCGTCGATCCACGTACAACCCGCGTTCAACGGCTCGATAGTTTGTCGGGTAAATTGCTTCGGATTAACCCCCTTACAGGTGAAGGTTACTCCGATAACCCTTTCTTTACCGGAGATATCTCCGACGATCAATCGAAGGTTCTCAACTACGGTCTAAGGAATCCTTTCCGCTTTGCTATCCAGCCTGATACCGGGGTTCCATACATCGGCGACGTTGGTTGGACCAAATGGGAAGAAATCAATGCCGGGGTTGGCGTGAATTTCGGCTGGCCTTACTACGAAGGGGGCGATGGCGTAAGTAATCCAACGGGCGGTTACAACAGTCTTCCTGAAGCCCAAGCTTTTTATAATAGCGGCGCGGAAGTAGAACCAGCTATTTGGGCACGCTCGCATGCTTCTGGTGGCGTCGCAATCGTCATGGGCGACTTCTACACAGGTACGATTTATCCTGAACTGTATCAAGGCGCCGTTTTCTTCACCGACTATGGCGATCCAACAATTCGCGCCCTCAGCCTCGACAGCAACGGCGAAGTCGATCAATCGCTAGTCGTTACTGGTTCGGTCGGAACAGTCGTAGAAATGTCGATGGGGCCCGACGGATATCTCTACTACGTCGATATCGGCGGACAGATTGGCAGATTTGAATACACGACACCTGTGAATGCAGCGGCATCACTTGCGCTTGCGGCACCCGCTGCTTTTTCTCAGGAATTCGCATCGGAGCTAGCTCCATCGTCCGCTGTTGAATCGGTCGATAACGCCTTTGAGCTGTTGTTAATCGAAACGGCCACCGATCAAGACGACCCTGACTTGATCGAGCAGGTTGAATTCGATGATTCGACTGCTGAAGCAATCGAAAACGAATTGGAAGAGCTTGCAACGCGGTTCGATTCTATTTAGCGGGGGGCCGGACTACGTTGGATGAGAGGAATCGCTTATGATAACAGCAAACCAACTCGGCCAATTCAACGATTAAATTATTGCCATGGCAAAATGCGACGAAGGCTATCTTTGCGAAGTCTGTGGTGAAGATGTCGGTGCGATTACCGATTCGGATCTCTATCTACGCTATGTCATCGGTCAACTCGATCCCGAAGTGCTGCACACGACAGCCGAGCGTCATTTGCGCTGCAATCCTGGTTTAGCGCAATATATCGTTGATCCACATTTTACGCCGGTTACGGTTGAAGGCCCTTTCGGGAAGCAAAAGCTTGACCCCGACTTTGTTGCCGATCGCGAAGAACTGATTACCCGCGGCTGGCGGCGACTTCGCGAAGTCGTCAAGCTCGATATTCCGATAGTGGAGTACCCACTGCCTGAAGTGATTGCCAAGCACAAAGCTTCGGCACATCTCGACTAAACAGATGAATTTCGATTAGGTGCAGAGGATTATTTTCAGTGTAAATCGACTAATTCTGGCCAGAATCGCTCAGTAATCGAAAACCGATCTGTTCACATTCCGAGTAGCCCACAATACTCTTGGCATGAATGACACCAATGCTGATCACCCTCGCCTTTTGCCTTCTTCAACGCGTGTCGAGGGCGAACTTCCCCCCCTGTTGAAGGACCGATCCTTTTGGGGAATGAGCATCACCCAATTTTTGGGGGCGTTTAACGATAACCTTTTCAAGCAGCTATTGCTTTTACTAGCAACACCCACGGCCGTTGAGCTAGCGAATGGTGACAAAGAAGATCGACAAGCCGAGGCGCTGATTATTTTTGCCATCGCTTTCTTGCTCTTCTCCGGCTTTGCCGGCTGGGTAGCCGATAAGATGAGTAAACGCTTGCTTATCATTGGCTGCAAAGTTGCCGAGATTGTCGTTATGACATTCGGAATGATCGGATTTCTGAATTACCAAATCATCGGTTTAGGAGGGATGTTTGGAATTCTTTTCCTCATGGGACTACAAAGCGCTTTCTTTGGTCCCCCCAAGTATGGCATTCTTCCCGAAACCATCCGCGACCGTGATCTGCCACAGGCTAATGGCATATTCTTAATGTTTACTTTCATGGCGATTATCTTTGGTACGGTCTTAGCTGGTTCGTTTGGATCGGACACGACTGTTATCTGGCGAGGTTCGGCTGTCTGCATAGGCATCGCTGTGCTTGGCACGATGACCGCTTTTTTGGTGAGGCCCGTCAAACCAGCCAACCCCGAGATGAAACTCAAGATGAGTGATGTTCTTGTGCCTCCCGATTTGCTCAAGATGGTTTATCACGACAAGCAGTTATTGGGGGCTTTGGTAGTAACCAGTCTCTTTTGGATGCTCGGCGCTATCGTACAACAAAGTGTCAACGCCCTGGGGAAGTCACAACTTGGCCTTGATGATGCGAGGACAAGTATCTTGGCAGCCATGTTGGGCGTTGGAATACCGATTGGATGCCTAATCGGTGGCAAGCTTTCGGCAGGGCGAATTAACCCGCGGGTGGTGACCGGGGGTGCCACGGGCCTACTGATTTGTTTAATTATCTTGGCGTTGCGTGGAGGTGAAGCGGGCCACTTGTTAGGCGAATATGGTAGTTACCCTATTTTGATCCTTGCTGGCATTAGCACAGGGATCTTTGTCGTTCCGATTCAGGTTTCAATTCAAGCCCTGCCGCCACCTGACGAAAAGGGCCGAATGATTGCTCTAATGAACCAGTGTAATTGGATTGGTATCATCACTGGCGCCCTGTTATTCAAAGCAACGCTCTGGGTTCTTGATGCGGCCGATCAGCCACGCAATACTTGCTTTGTAGTCGCAGCGCTCGTTATGCTTCCAGTGGTGCTATTCTATCGGCCCGAAGAACGCGAACTATCGAACTAGCATTAGCACAAATCGAATGCTAATCGGTTCGATTAAGACCAGCTACTTGTCAGCTACTTGCAAGTAGCTGATTAGATCAACCGAGAAACGAACAGATATAGTCAGCAAACTCACTGACTCGAACTTGAAACTTCGAATCGCCCGGCACGTTATAAGATTCGCCAGCAGCGAAGGTCTGCCAACCTTCACTGCCAGGTAGCTTGGCATCCATGCTACCTGCCGTTACTTCCATTAGTTCAGGCTTGGCTGTGCCAAATTCATATTCCCCGGGCAACATGAACCCGAGTGTCTTTTCCGATCCGTCACGAAACTTAACGGTACGACTGGATACCTTGCCATCAAAATAGACATTGGCTTTGGTTACTACTGATACGTTTTCAAATAATTCAGCCATGTCTATGTTGAAGTCGCTTTAGGAAATTAGAAAACAAGAAACATCTATTAAAAACAACTAGCCTTCGTCTTGGGGCTTTCCGGAAAAGGTCTATTCCGTTTCAGCAGGAGCTGTCTCTTCTTCAACAACAGTCAATGGATCGTTGACCGTTTCAATGGCAGCAGCCAGCAAAGTTGCTTCGCTAAAGGCAGCTTCGTTAAGAGCATCAATCGCCTTCGTAGAATCAAAAGCATTTTTGTCAATTGCTACTGTCGCGGTTTTAGATGCTACATCGGCTTTGACATCAACTACACCTGGAACCTTTTCTAATGTTTCGCAGATCGAGCCTGCGCATGAACTGCAATGCATGCCAGGGATGTTGAATCCAACCGTCGGAGCTCCTTCGACGTTGAAACTGGCTTCAACGATTTGCGAATTTGCTGTCGAAGAATTTTCAACGGATGAACTTCCGCATCCAATTAGTGAAATACCACAGCAAGCAAAAATCAAGGTAAGAATGGAACGCATAGGAAATTCCTCAAACTACAACTGTAAAGGGTGTCTTGAAAACACAAACAAATCGAATCGGCTCGTTTATTTTGAAGCCCCATTTGACTCATTTGCGATTTGCACTAATTCTTTTTCTTCTGCTTCCTTCGCTCCGTCATACGGAGCTCCGTCGTTAGGTAGCGGGAGGGAACCTTCTTTTTCGTACATTGTGCGAATGTCTTGCGTGATTTTCATCGAGCAATACTTCGGGCCACACATGCTACAGAAGTGAGCGCTCTTGAACGTCTCTTGAGGCAATGTTTGGTCATGATAAGCACGCGCTGTCTCAGGATCGAGTGCCAACCGAAATTGTTCGTTCCAATCGAATTCAAAACGAGCTTTTGACAAAGCATCGTCACGGTCCTGTGCTCCCGGCCGTTTGCGAGCAACGTCTGCAGCATGGGCAGCAATCTTGTAGGCCACCATGCCCTGCTTAACGTCTTCTTTCTCAGGAAGTCCTAAGTGTTCTTTCGGTGTAACATAGCAAAGCATTGCCGCGCCATGCCAACCCGCCAAAGCGGCGCCGATGCCACTCGTAATGTGGTCGTAACCAGGTGCAATATCGGTAACCAGAGGGCCAAGCACATAGAAAGGCGCGCCGTCGCAAACCTCGGCTTGACGCTCCATGTTCATTTGAATTTGATCCATCGGCACATGCCCCGGACCTTCGACCATGACTTGTGTTCCCCGCTCGCGGCCACGTCGAGTGAGTTCTCCGAGGACATCAAGTTCAGCGAATTGGGCTACGTCGCTCGCATCAGCAATCGAGCCAGGCCGCAAACCATCACCCAAGCTCCAAGTCACATCATACTGTCGCATGATATCGCAAAGATCATCGAATGCTTCGTAAAGTGGGTTTTCTTTGCGATGGGACATCATCCATTTGGCTATCAACGAGCCACCGCGGCTTACGATGCCTGTGACACGATTCATCGTGTGCATTAAGTGTTCAAGTTTGAGACCACAGTGGATCGTCATGTAGTCGACCCCTTGCTTTGCTTGATGTTCAACCATATCCAAGAAATGCTGGGCAGTCATCTCTTCAATATCGCCGCCAAGTTCTTCTAGCATTTGGTAAATCGGCACTGTACCAATAGGTACGGGCGACGCTTCGATGATTGCTTTGCGAATCGCATCTATGTCTTTACCCGTTGATAAGTCCATGACCGTATCGGCACCGAAGTGAACCGCCGTATGGAGCTTTTCTATTTCGCCTTCTTCGTCACTGGTAACTGCCGAGTTGCCAATGTTGGCATTGACTTTACACTTCGAGGCGATGCCAATTGCCATGGGTTCCAACCGACCAGCGAGGTGAACTCGATTAGCAGGAATCACCATCCTGCCAATTGCAACTTCTTCGCGCACTGTTTCAGCCGAGATTTTTTCTTTCTCAGCGATATAAATCATTTCGGGAGTAATTTCTCCCGCGCGTGCGAGTTCAAGTTGGGTAATTGGTGATGGCATAGCTTTGAAAATCCTGTTTCGTAATTCTAAATGCAACCTATCAAACTAACGTAGCACTGCCACAAAGTTTGAATCGGTTTCTAGCTTTACTTAATTGTGAAAGAAAATTGGACGTTCCTCTGACTACTTCGATCTGTTAACTACTTTGATCTGTGCGAAGCCCTTATATCGGTGCCTTTTCACTGGAGGGGACGCTTCCGGTGGGGCTTGAAAGGTTGTCTAGGGAACTTAGAAATACCTCATGTTTGGTATCGGGAGGCTCTCTTAACTAAGCCATCCTATCGGGGGAGGGTTCTGTGTCAACGAGCCTGCTAGTTGGCTTGGCATTTTTGCATGCCTAAGGGCGTCGAAAAGACCAAATCACCGAAAGGCGGTATTTAATACCCGTTAACGATTTTGACGGTATTCCGGTAGCTTTTCGGGCTATAAACGACCGTTTTGAGCTCTTTAGTTGCCATGCTCCCTTTGATCGCCTAATCTGTAGATAGCAGGCAGGGAATAGTACCGCCACACTTGGCGAATAAACACTTGGTTATGTTCGCTTCTAAGACTGACTTCCTCGAACTTTATGCCGGTGTTTCAATTGTCTAACGCTTCAACAGACTGCCGTTTGGCTGCTTGCTGGCTACCCGTTCGTTGTGCCTTTCGCAAAACTATTTCTCATTCGAGTAACTTAGTTTTTGCAATCTTCGTGGGCCTCTCCCCAGTTTGGCTTTCAGGAATAAGTTCTGCCAATTCCATTGAAGTGGTTGTAAATGAAGTTAACGGTGAGTTGTACTTGAAAAATTCAGGTGCTAGTTCCGAAGTGATCGATGGTTACGAAATCAATTCGCTGAGCGGTGCCTTGAGTCCTGGTGCATTAACGAGCATTACCACCAACTATGATTTGTCGGGAGATATGTCTGTCGATTCCATCTCCGAATGGTTTGTACTTGCTGCGACGGCTCACTCGGTGACTGAGGTCTCTTTGACGACTTCTAGTGGCTTGTTATCGGCCGGAGGGATTGTTTCTTTGGGAGAGCTATGGGACTTCGGTGCCGCTTCTGATTTGACTGCTGCGATTTCTGCTGGGGGTTCTTCAGCAACAACCACGGATGATTATCGTGATCTCACGGCAGACTACGATAATAATTTGATTGTTGATCAGCTTGACTACGATGTTTTCGTTACGACCTATGGCTCAACGGTTGATCTTCGGGCAGATGGCAACAACGATGGTGTTGTTGATGCTGCTGACTACACGGTATGGCGTGATTCAAATGATCTAATTTTAGCTTTGTCAGCGATCAATTCAGCGTCTAGCTTTACGAATGGCAGCGTGTTGAATGTGACCTTAGCCGTCGCGGTACCTGAGCCGGGTTCGTTGCTCATTGTGGTGATTGGCTTCTACTCGGTCGCATCCCATCACTTACGTCGCATTGTCTAAATGCTAGTTTTGGAACTAGAATTAGTAGCTTTACCGCCAAGAATCGAACTGAAGCATTCAGCTGTAAAAATTCTACTGGGAAATTCTACCGGGTAAATTCTACTTAGGGCGCGAGAGGATTTCTTTGCCTTTCGGTAAATTTGAGCTTCACGGTATCGGTCGCAGATTCTGTTGCCTCGTAGAATTCTTTGGGGTTTGAAACACGTTGACCGCCAACATGGCTAATGAACATGTAGGGCTTCACTCCACTTTGATCGGAGATACTCCCCTTCTCAACTTCTACGACAGCTACACAACCTAGGGGATCGACTTGTCCCTGCTCGGTAGCCTGTAACAAAACATCCCCCGGAAGTGCGGTAGCGTAATCAATTCGCATTCCACGCCATGTGGTAGGTTTTTGCGTGACGATGCGTTCTCCCATAACAAAAGCTTTGCCAAGTTCGATGGTAGTCTCCTCTTGCTTGTTGGCACGTCGGTAAAGGACCGACACCTTTTCACCTGGCATCCTACTTCCAATAACGAGTTGTAGGGCATCGGAGTCTGGTATCGGAATCTCATTTATGCTGACCACATAGTCTCCTGTCCGTAGTCCACCGCGGTAACCAGGACCACCCAAATAGGCTTTGTCGAGCCGTACCCCACTTGGCTTTGACTCGTTCAATTTCAACGGTGAACCAATGACTGATGAGTTCGGGTTCGGTAGAAAGCCATCACCTGCGTTGTAAGGGCTAGTCGAACTAAAGCTGACCCCCATCAATGCGTACTCAGCCTCTTTACCTTCGCTTAGCGTCTGTACAACTCGTCGCATGGTTTCATTGAGTGGTATGGCGTAGCCGGCCGGTTGCTCGTGCCCCGCAATTGAGGCGGCAGTTGTTGTGATTCCCACCAGTTCGCCTGAGAGATTCACCAAGGCCCCTCCGGCGCTGTTCCAGCCGAGTTTGGCGTCGGTTTGAATCAACGATCCAAAATGATGCAGCGTCGTTCGGAATCCTCCCCGTGTATCGGGTGCGTTATTAAAGTTCTCTTCCGCTGCCGCTTTACGGGCGATATTCGAGATGGTCCCCCAACTCGAAGTCGGTTGGCCATCCGATTGGATCGCATAGGGGTTTCCGAGCGAAATAACAAAATCTCCTTTGCTAAGTTTCTCAGCTTCTCCCATTTTGAGTGCTGGCAAAATACTCGCTGTGCTGCCGTCCGGCTGGAGGAGACTTTCCGTCTTTTCCCTTACTATAGCTAGTTCGAGCGGATTGATCGCCAAAACTGCCAAGCCACTGCGTGGGTCTGTGGCTCGAATGGTTGCTTTGTAGGTATTTCCATCAACATCATTAATAAAATGATCATCTTCTGAATTAACAACGAGATATTGCGTAAGAATCAGCCCCGACTCATCAATTACTACCCCCGACCCATAGGCATAGGGTGGTACGGAGGGGCGAGGCGTGCGTAGCTGAGCCAACGGATCAGGCGGTTGCGCAACTTGCCCCAAGATACGAGGCTGTCTTGTTTGTAGTATTTCCGCTTGTGGGATTCGTTTCGACCGTGCAACAGCCACCACCGAGCGTTCAACTCTTGCAATTGTCGTAACAATTGTTTTTTGAAGCGTCTGAACCGCCTCAGGAACGACGATTGATCGCTGGTCGTCTTCAGCTAACGGCTTCTGAGCAACCACAACTTTGTCATTGCCAGAGAAGCAAGAAAAGACAAACAGTATCACAAGTAGGCGGCTGCCGCATGTGGCTCGGTCGTATCCAATTTGCCTGTGAAAGAAGGGAAGCATAATCCTGCTGTCGCAAAATAATTGACAATGGAGAGAAAATTGCCTAACGCTAGCTGATACTTATCTACTAGCGTTAGGCTTGAGCCCTATTGATTATCTTATTATCAGAGTTCATCGACCAAATCCTCGGGATTGATCTCATCCTTACTCATGGCAAGCAGATCATCAAAGCCGCCAGCGGCGAGAATCTTCTGTTTAATCTCTTCAGCAACATCAGGGGTCTCTTTCAAGAATGCCCTCGCTTTTTCTTTTCCTTGTCCTAGCTGCATATCACCATAGCGGAACCAAGCACCTGAGCGGGAAACGATTTTTTGGTCGATACCAAGGTCGATTAAATCTCCTTCATAGCTGATACCGTTAGAGTGCATCATGTCGAATTCGGCGACGCGGAACGGAGGAGCGACTTTATTTTTTACGACCTTTGTACGGACACGTTGTCCGACAACCTCTTCACCATCTTTCAACTGACTAATGCGGCGGACGTCAATTCGGCATGAACAGTAGAATTTCAGGGCTCGACCACCCGGTGTGGTTTCGGGACTACCGAACATGACACCCACTTTTTCACGAATTTGGTTAATGAAAATCACGGCGGTTTTACTCTTCGCAATCGCTCCGGTAAGCTTACGCATGGTTTGGCTCATGAGGCGAGCTTGCAGTCCGACGTGGGAATCACCGATTTCGCCATCGAGTTCACGTTTCGGCACGAGAGCGGCTACCGAGTCAACAACGATAATGTCCACCGCATTACTTTTAACGAGCATTTCGGTAATCTGCATCGCTTCTTCACCGTGCCCAGGTTGGCTTACGAGAAGCGTTTCGAGATCTACCCCCAGCTTTTTAGCCCAACTTGGGTCTAAGGCATGTTCGGCGTCGATAAAGGCTGCGATGCCACCTTTTTTCTGAGCTTCCGCCACAACGTGCAAAGCCAGTGTCGTCTTACCACTCGACTCGGGACCGAAGATCTCGATAATCCGCCCTTGAGGAATACCTTGGCCGCCGAGGGCCATGTCAAGTGAGAGGCTTGAGGTCGATATTCCTTTGATCTTACGATCCGACTCAGCCCCCAGAGGCATGATCGCCCCTTCGCCAAACTGCTTTTCAATCGCCGATACCGTATGACGAAGTTCATCGCTATTTTCGAGCAGATCGTTGATAACGCTCTTCTTAGCTTCCGCTTTGGTGGCTTTGGATTTCTTAGTGGAACTTTTCGTGTTGCTTTTCTTAGCCATTCGATTGTCGGTCTTGCTGGGCGAAGTTGCTTTTGAGGAAGATGTCTTAGGTAGAGCCGCTACGACTTTAGTCGCAGCCTTGCCCGTAAGAGTTCCGTTTGTAGCCGATGCGGCCTTGGTTGTCGAAGCCTTCACGGAGGTAGTGGATTTGGTTGGTGTAGCTTTTGGAGTGGCGGTGGTGACCATGGCAATGCCCCTTTATCTGAGCGAGTTAGAATGTTTTCAAGCCGAGCCGCTTTGCCGGGTAGCTTGGTGCCGACGAGTCGCCGACGATTACTGCACGCAAATAGTGTACGCAAGGACACTGTATCGGCGTTCACGTCATTCAGCAAGAACAATTTCTTTTTTTGCTCGAAACTCCTCAAATATGTTAATTTATAGGGATTAATTGCCTAATTCATTCGTTCTATCCCTGGCACTTGCAGTAAAAATTACTCCTCTGAGGTAGATTTTGACACGTTCATTCCCAGGGGACAGCGTGCTAGCACATGGTATTCGGGGCCATGACGCTGCAATTCACTAGCATAGACAGTCGCTTCGGTCACCTGCATTTCGCCGGCATCGTAATCGGCTAAACCTACCAAAACCTCAGGTAGGTGCTGTGAGGTACCTTGCAAGCCACGCCCAAGTCTTGCCAATGTTAGGTGGGGCACATAGGGCTTATTTTCACTTCGAGGCATCAGGTCTTCGAGTCCATCGACCAAATCAGAATGCAACCGACGCAGCTCTTCGGCCCCCTCACGGACGCCCAACCAAAGCGATTTAGGTCGATTGATGTCAGGTATCGCACTAACGCCAGCAAGACGGGCATGAAAAGGCTGATTCGCTCGGGCGGCCCACTCGGCACCACGACACGCCTCAGCAACTTCCTGATCGTCCAAATCACCGAGAAAAAGCAGCGTGAGATGCAAATTTTCCTCTTCCACCCAACGAGCTTTCGCAGCATGTGGTTTCATGCGCTCGATCAGCGCTTCGGCGCGCCGCGAGATTGTCGATTCGAGTGTAATGGCAACAAATGTGCGAGTTTTGGGCATAATTAATTTAACGAGTGAGGTGCTTTTGTTGCATTATGAACGACTACCGGTCTGGTAGAATAGGGAGCACTATTCAAGAAAGAATAATTACCAAGCAACCTGCGGTGGATTGAAAGTTTAACGATGAAACGTTTTCTTCTCTTTGGTTTGACATGGTTCGGTGCCATTTTATTGGCCATTCCTTCTGCAAAAGCCCTCGATGGTGGTACGCTGCGAATGACTCCTCGCAACGGGTGGCAAGCTTTTGAGGTGATCACGGTGGGGGATAATCCGGTCGGTGGTGCGAATTGGTCGATGCCTGGTACGTTCGATGGATTGGGGGCTTGGCTTCCTGATACCGAGACCTTGCGATTACAAGTCAATCATGAAAACACTGACGCTACGATCAGTGAAGTCAATCTCGATTTATCCAACTTCAAAACAGCGATCCACAACACGATCAGCACAGGAACACCCGACGGTATTAGCTTCGTCGAATCGGCAAGCCAAGCTTACAACCGGTGGAGCAGCAATGGGGGGGCGACTTGGACCACTACGTCGAGCGTTGCCAACACTTCTTTCTATCGCTTTTGTTCCGGGCAATCTTTTCGGCCAAACACGTATGGTATAGATCGAGGGTTTGTCGATAATATCTACGTTACAGGAGAAGAAGGAAGCACGCAGCGACTGTTCGCACTTGATCTGGATAGCCGCGATTTCTATCAAGTCAGCGGCGTCGCGGGAAACGCATCGGGAGGCATTGGCGGCATGCCGTTTGATTCTTTCGAGAACACTGCGTTAATCGACACAGGTGAAACCAATCATGTTGCCCTAATGTTGTCGCCCGATGGAGGCTCGCAAACCATGAGGCTCTATGTCGGTGAAAAAGGGAAGGACGCACTAGGAAACGCATCGAACAGTTTCCTGGCAAGAAATGGTTTGGCGTACGGAAGTTATTACTATTTCAACGATACCTTACCTGTCAGCGGAACTTCGACGAACGGTTTTTTTGATACAACGAGCGCTGGTTCGCTACTTTCAGCAAAATTAGAAGATGTCGATACGAATCCTGATGATCCAACCCAGGTAGTGCTTGGTGTGCAAGAGACAGGGCTCTTTACCTTTGACATCGAACTCGATTTCACTGGTGGTAGTTTCGACTCAGCGCAATCGGGGTTCTCGATTACTAAAATACAACAGCACAATAACAATCAAGATGGTTTGTTTGGCGATGCCGACAACGTCGATTGGTCTGCGGCAACAACGCTTGGGGGAACGACCCATGAGAATGGCTTAATCTTCGTCAACGAAGACAGTGGTACCTCGGGCGGTGAAACCTGGATGATGGAGCCGAATGGAAGCAACCTCACATTGATTGCCGACACGATTGGTCTGAGCGGAGCAACCGAGTCATCAGGCGTGCTCGATATTTCTTCTGAGGTGGGCTACAAGCCGGGAAGTATTCTTTTGTCGAGCAATCAGGGTAGCAATGCTTCGCTTAGCGTCTTAATCAATCCCGAAGCAAGCCTTGCTGCCGATTACAACAGCAATGGGGTAGTCGATGCGGCTGACTACA
>CAYGQU010000002.1:0-2718 GCA_964352045.1 uncultured Planctomycetaceae bacterium | reverse complement strand
CTACACGATTTGGCGTGATACGCTCGGCCAATCGGGGCCTGCACTCTTAGCCGACGGTAATGGCGACAATCTTATTGATTCAGCAGACTACGATTTCTGGGCCCTGCAATATGGCGATAAGATTTCATCGATAAGCTTAAGTCAGCTGCAAAATCCTGCAACTCTGGGTGTAGCAATTCCAGAGCCAGCGAGTCTGTTCAGCTGTTTAACTGCGTGCTTGCTGTGGTCGGCAAAATGGCGTCTTCCATCATAATACGGTGTTAGTAGGTGCGACGCCCTATCGAGATCGACCAGTTAGCCAGCTCTTCTCTCAAGCATTACTTGCCACGCTGATCGTTTCATCGGCTGAGATGATATCACTCTGTATAGGGCGTGCCCGACGCGTTAATCCCGCCACCGAATGCGCGACGCGATTGCTGTGTGGGAATTTACCTTCGAGTGAATAGCTACGAACAATGGCGGGTAAGATCGTCGCGATCAAGGTTTTTGAAATGGCTTGACCCAAACAAGCATATTTGGCGACCCCATAAGGAAAGTACTCAGCAAGGCTGTAATTGCGATCGAGGAAACGATCGAGTTGAAATTCATTCGGCCGATCAAACACTGATTCGTTACGGTGGGCCAAGTAGCTGCATCCAAGAATGGTGGATCCTTTCGGGACAAACCATCCGTCGATCGAGATATCACGCTGTGCGAGCCTCAAAAAACCAATCGCATCGGGTGACATTCTTCTCGCTTCGGCAGCAAAGGCGATAACGAGCTTGTCAGCGATAGGGTCTTCATAACGAATTGCGGTTTCGAGACATCGTCGTGCTTCATGTTCCCGGCTTAGATAATATAAAACGTTTTCTAGCAGAGAGGTTGTCGCTCCGAACATCATGGTTGCAAAGCTAGTAATATCGCGAAGCGTTAGCTCATTCGGATCGATATGAGCAAGTATGCCTTGATAGCCATCGGGCTTGCGGCCCGTTGCCCAATCCGAACGGGCTATCCGAATAATTTGCATAAGAATTTGGAACGATGCAATAGCTTGGTAAGACGATCTTCCCCCGATGCGAATTCTTTCGTGTAGCGAAAGCGCGGGGCTGGGGAAAACGCCTGGTGGCATCGCGGGGATACCTTCAATCCGATTCGCAATCATGCGAGCATAAGGCGTATCGCCTAGCGTCAATAGCAAAGAGATATGCAGTGAGATCGCTTCGGCCAGTTTCCGGACATCGGTGGGATGATCCAGATGTTTTTGGCAAATCTCGACGACCTTATCAGTAGCAATTTCCTTCGGGAATGTTTCGCGTGTTTTATCAATAAGTCGTTTGTACTTTTCGCGTAGATGCTTGTGCTTTTTACCAACGAGCTTGATGATGAATCCTACGGGAAACTTCGGCAGGAAATCTTGATAAGCATTTCCACGATCAATTCCAGGACTTGAGCCCTCGTGGAGCCGGATGATCTCTTCGATTTGTTTCGTACCAGAAAATACGAACAGATGTCGGTTTTTATGTCGGGCGAGCAAACGAAAAGCGGGGCCATGCAAACGTTTTGCCAAAGAGACTAAAGCAAAGGGCCTATCAGAGAACGCACGCACCTGATCTTGCCAAGGCATTTCAAGCTGTGGCGGTAGATTGATCGGTGATTCGTTCGATCGAACTATCATTATTTTCGCTACGGCTACCGAAGAAAACAAAACGTTGCGTTAAATACTAGAATAGTTCGATTCAGTCTACACACAGCATGAAATGAGCCGGTACAGGAAAAATGACGCTTATTCAGGTAATTATAGCCGCTAAGCAGCTTGATTTTCAGCTTTTTTAGCCGCTGACCAAATCTTCGGGGTGAGCAACACTATGGCTGGTAGAACGATCAAATCCGCCAGCAAGGCCGCGATGAGCATGGCGGTGAGCAATAGCCCAAAACGAACTGTTGGTAGAAAACTACAGACTGCCAGTAGCCCTGTGCCGGCGCCACAGATTAATGATGTCTGCGTCATGGCCTTACCACAGTGTCGGAACGTTGCCCAGGTCGCCTGTTTTGCTTTTGTACCTGCAGCCAATTCGCGGGCAGTCCATGCCAGGTAATGGAGCGTATCATCCACTGCGATACCCAGCGCCACGCTGGCAGTCATGATCGAACCGACCTCGAGTGTAATGTCAAAAAAACCAACCATGCCAAATACTATTATCGCCGGCAATATATTCGGCAGCATGGCTAAGACGCCCGCCGTAAAGCTCCGCAGCAAAAGAGCAACCGTCAGCGAGACAACAGCAAACCCAGTAAGGTAGGTACGAAATAGATCGGAGAGAAATTGTTTTTCAACGGCAAAAAACATTTCTCCCGAACCCGAGAGCCACCAGTTGGCTTCCTCGCCGATACGTTGGCTTTCGTTTGTTAGATTATTATTTAGCACTTCTTTAACTTTGCTGCGAATCGCGTCGAAGTCAGCAAAACTAGAAACACGCAAATTAACGCGCCAACTTTCTAAGGAACCTTCATCGTCAACTAGATGGCGGTCGATCAGTTCATGGCGATTCTGTTCTAAGTAATCATTAAGAACGCCTCGTTCAGCTATGGCGCGAAAGCCGCCGCTGGTTGAGACTTTCGGTGCAAATGTCGCTGCCGAGATAGCCGCGTCAATTCCCCGGATTTCCAGCAAACGATTTTGCATTGCCTGCACGATCATATAGCGCTCAATAGAGCCGCTCTTCGGTTCGATGTTCGTTG
>CAYGQU010000001.1:18010-27613 GCA_964352045.1 uncultured Planctomycetaceae bacterium | reverse complement strand
TTCAACTGTAAGGACCTGCTCGCCAACCGCATCGGCAGGCAAATCGACCGAATCGGAAAGATCTTCAATTAAAAGCCGAAGATCGTGAATCAGGTCCGATCCCGACGCCTTGCTTCGGTCAGGCCGAACCCAACCACGACAACCAATCTGTTGAACGGCCCGATCGACGACGATTTCGTCGCTTGGCTTCATCCGAGACATAACTTGTTCGACTTGGTCGATACGGCGCAGCCGTTCTTCAGGACTCGCAGCACGAATTTGCTCGGTCCTGAGGCGATCAATGGCGTCGATTCGATAGGCTCGTTGCATCTGATTCCGATTCCTTGCCCAGCACGGGGTTGCTGCTACTATTCCTGATTTAATTGCGATCGGATTGGTTCATTTAACCATTTTCAATACGCAAAGAGGCCGTGCTTGGTTGTGAAATAACCGCTGTCTGGCAGACATCGGTGCTATCACGGCCTCTTGTTGTACGCTTTTTAGCCGAGATGGGTCGATAGAAACTTCAAGAACCTGTCTAGTTTGCCAAAAGCGATTATGTGTAACTTACCCAGAATGCGCAGCATCTCCCCAAATCGTGTTATCACTAAGACTTAGAGACAACGACTCTTGGTCATTGTGGTCGTCACCGCAGAAGTCAGAATCATCTCGGCTGTTAAGATAGGTAGCTACCGACCTCGTGTTTGACTAACTATCGGGCAAGATGCCTTCGTCCTTCGCGATCACCACTACGCCACTTTCGGTGACGGTAAATCCACGACGGCGATCTTCGTCAGGGTCGTAGCCGATGACAGTTCCTTCGGGAATGTAGACCCCTTTGTCGATAATAGCGCGACGAATTTTGCAATGACGGCCAATGTTTACGCGTGAGAAAAGGATGCACTCTTCTAGTATTGTGTAACTATTGATCCTCGAACCAGGACCGATAACGCACTTCTTGGCCTGCCCCCCCGAGAGGATCGCACCGTGGCTAACAATGCTGTCGATCGCTTCGCCTCGTCGAACTTCACTCGTTCCCACGTCGGCAAAAACGGTTTTTGAGGGGGGTAGATTCGGCTGATGCGTCCGTACAGGCCAGTGATCGTCGTACAAGTTCAGTGGAGGTTCGACGTCGGTTAATTCCAGATTCGCTTCAAAATAAGCGTCGGTCGTGCCAACGTCGCGCCAATACGCCTGCTCGCCTTTATTCTCATCACGAAACGGGAAAGCCACTACGCGGTGCGAGTCGATAATCGACGGAATGATATTCTTACCAAAGTCATGTGCACTGTCGGGTAAAGCGGCATCTCGACAAAGTTCATCAAACAAGAACCGGGCGTTGAAAACGTAAATGCCCATTGAAGCAAGACACTCGTCGGTCGAACCGGGTACGGTTTTCGGATCATTTGGCTTTTCTTCAAAACCAACGATGCGCTGGCTTTCATCGACTTGCATGACACCAAACTGCTTGGCTTCTTCTTTACTGACTTCGAGGGCACCGATAGTGAGGTCGGCATTTTGCGCCTTGTGATAATCGACCATCTTCGAGTAATCCATCTTATAGATATGATCACCGGCAAGAATCACCACATACTCGGGCCGTTCTTTTTCCATCGTGTAGATGTTTTGGTATACCGCATCGGCAGTTCCTTGATACCACTGCTCGTCAATCCGTTGTTGAGGGGGAACAACGTCAATGAATTCACCCAATTCACGACAGAAGTAGCCACGCCAGCCAATGGTGATATGACGATCAAGGCTCATTGCCTTGTATTGTGTGAGCACAAGCAAACGCCGGATGCCACTGTTCAGACAATTCGAGAGCGCGAAGTCAATAATTCGATAATGGCCACCAAAGGGGACCGCCGGCTTTGCGCGGTCGCGAGTCAGGGGCTCAAGGCGTGACCCTTTCCCTCCCGCCAAAATAACTGCCAATACATCCTTCATCGGTGCCCACTCCTTGGAAAAGCAACTCTTCAAAAAAAGAACGCGGTCCGCCAAAACCACGTCTATCTAAATTATTTCTCTTTCCGCATTTTCAATCATCATCCCGACATCTGGCTTTATAAGACTAGGCGGGATAACTTGATTCTAACGATTCCATGCTTCAGCGACACTGCCGTAGTTTCTCGATAGCTACAGAAGACTCTTCTTTTCACTTTATTCGCGTATTTCGGGGACCTTGTCGACATCAATTCGACAGTTCCTCAACCAGTTTTCAACAACTTATCCACCACCCTGTTAATAGGTCCGGTATTACGCGAGCGATCACGCCTTGAGAGGACGCGAAGAAATATCACCAACTCTTATCCACAAATAAACGTTGTCCACACACAATCTGAACAATGGTTAGGCATATTCTTGGCATCGAAGCTTCTTGGCATCGAAGCGAGCAATCAAAGGATGGCTCGCACGGTAAAATGATCTGGATAGGAATCAACCAACAGGAACAGGCTTGATGATTGCAACCCCAGCCCAAAGGCTAAAACTTTTACAACAAACTCATCCGGCGGTTATCGGAAGTCTCTCCGCTCGCGATGATTCACAAGCAGCAGTTCGGCAACTGCTTGAAAATGAAATCGCTGCCGAAACGACACGAAACCACGATCTCTTTGACGGCGAAGATATGTCGCGCGTTGGTTATCTGCCGACTCCAGAAGATATTGCCATGGCATGTGCCACGATTCGGTCAGAGTGGACCCTCAGCGAAAAGCGTCGCCGATTCGTTGGTGAACTCATGCCCGACGAGCCCGAATCAGTTTGGCGTCCCCCAGTGATCGATACTTCGCTCTTTAACATCACGGTTGGCCAAGGCAGCTTTGACACAGGATGCTAACCCCATTTGACCGCTTCATATAAGACGGTGTGAAAATGACGGTGTATCAGGCCTGCTTCAAATCGGAAGAAAACTGTAAGCTGTCGAGCAAGCAGGCCCGGTGCATCGCCGCCACCCGGTCGGCTGAGTAATCGGCGATGGCGAGTTGGCCAGCGGTGCCGATTCTTGCCGCGAGTTTGGCATCGTTAAGCAAGCGGTCGGTTGCCTTGGTCCACCCCGCCCGATCACGCCAATCGACAAGCCAACCTGTTTGGCCATCTTGGATTAAATGTTTATGCTCTTGGCATTTGGCAGCGATCACCGGCCGCGCATGGGACATCGCTTCGAGCAGAGGGGTCGAAGCGCCTGACGAACCAGTAAGGCACCAAACGACATCAGCGGCAGCAAGCCACTTTGATAAATCTTCTCGATATCCTAAGAACCGAACGGTTCCCGCCGCTGTCGCTTTTTCTGCAAACCGTTCGCATTGCATACGGGCTGGGCCATCACCGAGCACATAGAAACGCACCGACGGATGCAAGACACGTACCAAATCAGCGGCCCAGATAGCTTCTTTTAGACGCTGAGCCGAATCCATACAAAGCGCTGTAACGATTAGTTTGGCATCGGGCGAAAGCCCCAGCGAGTCGCGTACCGCTATTTGATCGGCCTCGATAGAACCAATCGCATCGGAATCATCAGCCTCGGCACCATACTCCCAACCATTGGGGACTACCTTTAATTTTTGTGGCGGAATTCCTAACTCGACTAGCTCTGCTTTGATTGCCCCAGTGGAAACCACCACATGGTTGGACAATCGGGTCAACTTAGGAATAATAGATTGTGTTTTTGGTTCCTCTTCCCGTTCACGCACTGTATGAAACCAACCTATTCGCATGCCTAGCTGTCGCGCTGCGCTGACGACTTTTGCCGAGGGCGTATCCCACGTCTGTATTGCGTCGGGGCGAAACTTTCGTAGAAACTTACCAAGTCGGATAATTGCAATCGGATCGACGCTAAATCGTTTTCCAATCGAATGAACCGACACGCCAGCTACACGAAGCCTCTTCGCGATGGGTCTGTTAATTGCCGATCTTAACGAAACGACGTGAACCGTGTCACCATACCGCACCGCTTGCTCTGCCAATAGACGCAACTGCGACGATGCTCCTCCTTGAGCAAGATCGCTAATCAGGTGCAATTGGGTCAACTGACGTTCTTTAGGCATTTCAAAAAGCCAAATCCCTAAAGACATCAGTGCGTATGTGGGTGCGTGACCGCTTTATGGCCATCGTATGCAAAGTGAAAAGCCTCGATTGCTTTCGTCAATGCCACAGCGTTAGGCGCATCGGCGGTCTGCTTAGTCTTCATTGCCGCAACGATTACGCCGTGGGCAGCGGTTAGCTTCTCAACATACTTCGGATCATCTGATTTGATGCGTTGAGCCAGAAAGTAATCGGCCATGACAGTTTGAATATTCGACGCATGGGCTTCTTTGGTCGTTACCCAACGGACAAGTTGGTTGCTGCCTAAGGCATCGTGTGTGCCGGCAAGTTCGTTGATCTGGTCGGTTGCTTTGGCTATGGTCGTTGCATCTTCGAGCAAGGCCTCGAATCTCGCTTCATCGCCATAAATGCCACAGGGAACCTGGCAGTGAGCATCGGCAGTTTGCGAGCCAACAAGCAAAGTGATGGCTAGCACAGGAATTATTACAGGGCGGTACATAGAGGGGACTCCGGTCAGATGTCTAAATGCAAGGGAGACGGGGTGTGAAGATTGATCCTATTAACCATACGCGATCCGACCGGGGAGGACAAATGTCAGCTGCTAGGAAGTAATATCGTAGGAGTCGGACCCGCCAAGGCCTTTGGGAAAGAAGTGATGAAAAACAATAATGAATAGCGCCCCAGTCAAACGAAGAATCGGGTCGTTTGGGTCTCTTGGCAGCGTTCAGTGTATTGCAACGTGTACTGCACTATCGTTTTTCTAGCGTGTAAAATAGCAAGAACAAATTCGTTTTTGTTAAACTATTTAACCCTATGCGAACCTTGCGCTGGCCGGGTGGTAAACCATCGTGGCTCGATCCCCGTCTTCGCTTCGTACTGTTCGCAAATCGTTTTGGCGACTTGCTCAGCAACATCACTGCGGACAAGCGTTACGGTACAGCCGCCGAAGCCACCGCCTGTCATCCGGGAACCGTAAACCCCCCCACTGGTGCCAATTTCTTCGGCTAGTTCGACCAAGATATCCAGCTCGGCACAGCTGACTTCAAAGTCATCCCGTAATGAATTATGGCTGGCATACATCAGTTGTCCTAGTTCGACCCATTTACCTTGAGGAATTAGCTTGGCTGCTTCTTGCGTGCGAATGATCTCGCCGACCGCATGACGGGCACGTTGTAGATGGACCCCTTCGAGGCTATTGACTGAAACGCTATTGTCGGCTGCTTCACGCATCGAAGCGACACCAAGTTGCTTGACCGCTTCTTCGCACTGGGTGCGCCGCTCGGCATACTCGCCACCGGCTAGTTCATGTTCGACCTTGCTATTGATAATCAGAACGGTCACGTTAGGGTCGGTCAGTTCGACCGGCGTCGGCACAAGCGAACGGCAATCGAGTAGCATCAAGTTGTCTTTGTCGCAAAGTGCCGAACTGAACTGATCCATCACACCACAAGGAACACCAGCCAAGTGTTCGGCCTTCTGACAATTGAGCGCTTTCTGTGTTGGATCGACGGTGTAACTTCCCATCGCTTCGATAAGAGTCGCGATGCTAACTTCTAGTGCGGCGGAGCTTGATAAGCCGCTTCCTAATGGAACAGTTGAATCGATAAGCCCATCGAAAGAGGGGGAGGTAAGGCCCGCCTCGTTGTAAACTTTAAGCACTCCATTGGCGTACTTAGCCCAAACAGGCTGGCCATCGCTCGGCGTACCATCGACAGCGAGTGTCCCCATTGTGTCGAGCGTCGTACTCGCCATTTTAACCAAACCATGCTCAGCGGGTGCTGCCGCGATGACAGTATAGCGTTCGATCGCCATCGGCAGCACAAAACCATCGCAATAGTCAATGTGTTCGCCAATCAAATTCACCCGCCCGGGTGCCGCGGCAACAAAAGTCGGGGGCCGTCCATAGCGTTCCGCAAAGGCTACGGTGAGTTCTTCAACGAGTGTGGATAGCGAACGAGCGGTTTCTTGAGCCATGGAAATATATAGCGTTGATAAAAAAAGGTGAAACGATTGGCCAAAGGACCTATCTATCGTAACCTAGGGCAACTCCCTAGGTATAGGTTTGGTGGATTATGGATTTACCAATTCGTAGGGCGCGTCGAGACGCACCACCAATTTACAGGGATTTCAAATGTCGGTTGGTGCTTTGCAACGCACGCTAATGAAAACAATTTATAAGGCTTAATACTCGTTCTTGGCTCCACGTCCGGTGAGGTCGGCCGACGCTTTATCGGCGACTTGGCGGACGCTGCGCTCGGTGATTTCAGCTTGGAGTTTGGCAATAGCATCATCGAGGCTCATTGCACCGAGGTCGCCATCAATGCGGTCACGCACGGTTACCGATCCTTCGTCACGGTCCTTTTCGCCAAGTACAAACATGTAGGGGATCAGTCCAAGCTGCGCTTCACGAATTTTGGCACCAAGCTTTGCACCACGGAAGTCACCTTCAACACGGAGACCTGCTTTGCGAAGTTTAGTAAGAACCTCTCGGCCATACTCTTCTGACTTTTCACTGACGGTTAGCACGCGCACTTGTTCTGGTGCTAACCAAAGTGGAAACGCGCCGGCAAAGTGCTCGATTAAAACCCCTATGAAGCGTTCCATCGAACCAAGCGGTGCGCGGTGGATCATCACCGGCTTGTGTGGTTTGTTGTCCGAGCCGGTGTATTCTAAATCAAAACGCGACACACTCGGCAAGTTGTAGTCGAGCTGCACGGTGCCCAATTGCCATTCGCGACCAATGCAGTCGGTCACAACAAAATCGGCTTTCGGTCCATAGAAGGCCGCCTCGCCTGGCTCGATCGACAAGCCAGGCAGGTCCATCGATTCACAAACCGATTGCAGTTCGGCTTCCGCCCGATCCCACAACGCTTCTTCGCCAACGTATTTCGAGCTATCCGGATCGCGGAAGCCAAGCCGTACGCGATAGTCGTTCATGCCAAGCGATTTGAGGACCGACTGGGTCATCTCCAAGCAGCCACGGAATTCGTCGGCAACTTGGTCGTCGGTGCAGAAGATATGCGCATCGTCTTGCGTGAAGCCCCGCACGCGGGTCATGCCCGAAAGTTCGCCCGACTGTTCGTAACGGTAAACGGTTCCGAACTCAGCCAAACGAACTGGCAAGTCACGGTAACTGCGTGGCTTCGATTGGTAGATCATGATGTGATGCGGACAGTTCATCGGCTTGAGCAAATAACGCTCGTGCTGATGTGCCCAAGCGTCGAGCGCTGAGGCCCGTTCTTCGGCAGACGCCGAAGGATCGACGTCGCCATCGAAACCGAGTAGCTTGGCCGCTTCGAGCAGTTTGGCTTCTTCCGGGGCATCAATTGTCCCTTCACGGAGTTTATCAACCAGGTGATCGACAAGTTGCCCCGCTTCGTGCTCGCAAAGGACAGGGAATTGCGAATCGCGATAGTAGGGGAAGTGCCCCGAGGTTTCGTACAATTCGACCCGTCCAACGTGCGGCGTGTAGACTGCTTCGTAACCTCGTTCGCGTAGCTCTTGCTTGAGCGCGTCCTCGAGGGTTTGACGAATCGCTGCCCCCTTGGGCATCCAAAGAATCAACCCCGAGCCGACTTTGTTGTCGATCGTGAACAGCTCGAACTGTTTGCCGAGCACACGGTGGTCTCGCTTCTTTGCCTCTTCGATCTGTGCGAGATGCGCCGCCATCTCTTTCTTGTCAAAGAACGCGGTGGCGTAGAGCCGTTGGAGCTGATCCCGCTTGGCATCTCCTTTCCAGTAGGCACCGGCAATGCTGAGTACCTTAAACGCTTTGCCAATATGCGAAGTCGAAGGGATATGTACGCCTCTGCAAAGATCGACGAATTCGCCTTGCCGATAGAACGATAGTTCGGCTTCATCGCCTAAACCGGTTTGAACGTGCTCGATTTTGAACCGTTGACCCATCTCATCGCAGAGAGCGAGCGATTCGTCGCGTGGCTTTTCGAGCCGCTCGAATGCCAGGTTCTCTTTGACGATCTTCTTCATCTCCGCTTCGATCTTCGGAAAGTCATCTTCCGAGATCGGCGTGTCGAGTTTCATGTCGTAGTAGAAGCCGCTCGAAGTGGTCGGACCAAAGGCGAGTTGCACGCCATCGAAGAGCCGCATGACCGCTTGCGCCATAACGTGGGCACATGAGTGTCGAAGGATGCCGAGTGCCTCGGGATCACGCTTGGTGTAGAACTTCAGTGCGAACTCACCTTCGGCGGGCAATTGCCAAGCGAGGTCACGTTGGACGCCATCGACTTCTGCCGCAATGGCCGATTTGGCGAGTCCGGGGCCTATCTTTTCAGCAACTTCGTAACAGGAAACAGGTTGATCAAATTCGAGACAAGCGCCATCAGGCAGAGCAATCGTAATCATGGATTTGCTAGACAGTTAAGGTAATTCGGCTGGCTAAGACAGCGATCCCTACAAGTGGACCGCCGCAAACGGTGACCCCCCAACAAATGGGGCAATCGAAGCCAGAGTCAGCGTAGCCCTATATGGTAGTGGTTCGAGGTGATTTGCGATACGCGGCCTGGATTGCAAAACGCTATCAATTAGGGGTGGATTTAGTTTCGAACACACAACTTTTCACTCAAAGAGCTTGCTTTGTTTAGAATGCAAACATGACACTCTCCGAACAACTCGCCGATTTTACGCCTTCGCTAAGCGGTTAGCTGAGCTCGAAGGCGACCGCTTGACCATTGACCAGGTCGATCAATGGTGTGATACGCCATAAGGAAGAGGATCTAGCCGCTATTCGTGAGGCTGTCGAACTTCCTAAGCAGGGTGTGCAGGGTGAACTAGCACGTAAGGAGCTAAGTCGTCATCGAATTGAACGCAATGCGAGCAAAAAAAGCGTGATCTACTCCGTTAGAATTCTTTCTTTAGCAGCAGAAGATCGCAGAGGACTGTTTCGATATATCGAGTAACATTCGCCCCAAAGTGCTTTAGCTTGGGAAGCAACCTATATGAGTTGGGCTAGGGCAACTAGAGAAAAACCCCTGCCAATTTGGATTAGCCCCAAAAGATGGCGAATTCAAATTCCCCTTGAGACCAATGCTATTCCGAACAAAATATGGCAAACCTTATCGAGCTATTTTTCGCATCGATAGCCAAGTTGTTACCATTCTTAGCAACCGAGGTGTCATAGACAATCGCGAATTAAGAATGATGACTTCGATTGAGCCAGATATTGGCAATTAGGTGCTAGAAATAGGTTGCTCTAATTCTCTGGCTGAGAGACAATCAAGTCTCTAACTTAGTTCATCAATAAACGGCCCCAACTCTCCATGCCACCGCTTCCCAACAATCCAGCACAAGATCTCAATACGCTGCTCGCCCCTCGGTTCCTATTTCAGATATCGGTACCCGTACGGCGTTTTGAACCCATCTGGTCGGCCAAAGGGGTCGTTCTTGACGAGTCCTATCAGCTTCCCGACCTTGCAGCGCTCGACCGAGACACCTCCGCTTCGGAACGACACTTTGCCGATGTTCGCATGGCGTGGGCGCCCGAGGGAATTGCGCTGACGGTTGAAGTTGCGAACAAATCAAAAGCTCTTTGGTGCCACGACTCGCGACTCGATGAAAGCGATGGCC
>CAYGQU010000001.1:17246-18000 GCA_964352045.1 uncultured Planctomycetaceae bacterium | reverse complement strand
ACGCATAACTTACACCGCGCGACGAAGTTCTGCGTTCGCTATGCGTTTTCACCGCGTGGGGCAGGCCGAGGCAACGCCGAACCGGTCGCCGACCAATTACTCATCAGCCGAGCAAGAGAAAACGCCAGGCCGGTTCGTCCGCGTGAATTGCAAATCGTTTCGAGCATGTCAAAAACGGGCTACAAGATGGCTTGCTTCATGCCCGCCGCAACACTCACGGGCTACGATACCACCCAGTATCGTAGCCTTGGTTTCAACTACGCGGTGCTAGACCGTGAGCTCGGCTTGCAAACATTCAGTTGTGGTCCCGGCATGCCGTACGACGAAGACCCTAGCTGTTGGGCAACGCTTGAATTGGTTGACTAGCGAAAGAAAATCTACCACGGTGACGCGGCGTACATGGCGATTGAATTTCTGGCCTTCATCCACTGGTCGTGTGCTTTTTTTCGATCGTTTTTCAATATTTTTACAGTTTACAACGATCCAACAAAACAAGCCCTGTTGTCGTACGCAACAACAGGGCTTGAAATTTGGTTTTTCTAAGGCGATTACTTTTGGGATTCGGTCATTTCATTGACCTTATCCTTTACCGCATCCGCGGCGTCGTTGGCCATGTCGGCTGCTTCCTCAGCAACTTTTTCAGCCTCATCTTTCACCTTTGCAGCCGTCTCTTCTGCCATATAGGTTGCTTCTTTGGCAACTTCTTCTGTCGCCTCGACGGAATCCTTAGCCATCGTTTCAGCCGAGTCGACGG
>CAYGQU010000001.1:0-17236 GCA_964352045.1 uncultured Planctomycetaceae bacterium | reverse complement strand
CGAGTCGAGGGTCGCTTCGATTGACTCTTCGATCGTCATTTCTTTGTCACCCGCCTTGCCGCAGCCGATAAAGGCAATCGTCGAAAGCAGCATCGCTGAGTAGAGATAAATTTTCATAATCGGGGTCCTCGCTGTTATAAGGGAATCAAGACAAAGGAAGCCTGGTTAGCTCTCTTGCCTGCGGCTGAATTGAAGTCAGCTTTTGAAAATCATTATTCTTTATTATAGACAGGCGAACGGATCCCCAGTGACCCTAGCGACGATTAAAAGAACAATTGCCCTCTCAGAAAGCGTTAAAACCGATAAAACACCCTTGCTTGGCAGAAGACATCCCTTACGGGTAAGCCAAATTTTTAGTTGATAATCCTGTAAAAAATGGTGCTATTTTGCCGATATGGCAACGAAACTTACCAAATGAAATCCTCTCAGAAATCGCAGCCCACCCTGGGGAGCCGCTTCGTGTTGAAGCTCCCAATGGAGGCACGGCATTTTATCTCGTCAACGAAAAGAGACTAACCCATCTCGAAGCGGCCGCACACGAAAAAAGCGAAGCGACGACCCAGAAGCTTCGTGAATGGATCAAAAAAGCCGACGCATCACCTGACGTCGATACCTCGATTGTCCACGACGAACTGATGGAACGTGTCCGAGCACATGACCACATAAGCATGCACATAGCAACTTGTTAAACTCTCTCTATCAAACATTAAACAAGAAGTGACAAACATCCCCATCTTGCATGATGTAGGCCTTTCCTTCGACGCGCATCTTGCCTGCTTCGCGGATGGCTTTTTCGGATTCTAGCGATGTGAGGTCATCGACCGAGTAGACTTCCGCCCGGATGAAACCTCGCTCGAAATCTGTGTGAATTACGCCGGCCGCTTGCGGGGCGGTGGCTCCAACATGAACGGTCCAGGCTCGGACTTCTTTTTCACCGGCAGTGAAATAGCTTTGCAGACCGAGCAAGCGATAGGCCGCGCGGGCTAGGATGGCGAGCGCTGGTTCTTCGAGGCCGACACTTTCGAGCATTTCCGCTCGGTCCTCTTTGTCGAGTTCTGAAAGTTCGGCTTCGAGTCGGGCGCAGACGACCACGACTTCGCCCTTCTCTTCTTCCGCCCGAGCCCGAACACGGCTCACGAGTTCGCTTTTGCCTTCGAGATCATTCTCGTCAACGTTCGCAACGTAAAGGACAAGCTTTGAAGTGAGAAGTTGCAGTTCGTTGTAGATTTTTGCCAAGGCGGGGTCGTCGTATGAAAGGCTACGCACCGGTTTGCCATCGGCCAACAGTGCCTGGCAATCTTCGAGCACGACGACTCGCTGCTTCGCTTCTTTGTCACCCGTGCGGGCCGATCGCTTGGCCTTGTCGAGCATTGTTTCGACCGACTGCAAATCAGCTAGCATTAGCTCGGTATCAATCGTTTCAATATCGCGAATCGGATCGACTGCGCCATCGACGTGTGTGATGTCAGCATCTTCAAAGCAACGGACGACATGCAGAATCGCATCGACGTTGCGAATGTGGGTGAGGAACTTGTTGCCGAGGCCTTCCCCTTCGCTCGCACCACGGACGATGCCAGCAATATCGACTAATTGCAAGATGGCGGGTATCACCTTCTGTGGCGGGATGTACTTGGTGATGAGTTCAAGTCGCGCATCAGGCACCGGCACGGCCCCGACATTGGGCTCGATCGTACAGAACGGATAGTTCTCGCTTGCGATGCCAGCCGCAGTGAGGGCGTTGAAAAGGGTGCTTTTACCTACGTTGGGAAGGCCAACAATGCCAGCTTCCATGAATTGATCGGGGGCAGGAGGGGGAGTTGGGTCAATTGAGTCGCGAACGAATTACGCGCGTGCTGGATCAATACGGACCCAACAGATCGCTTCGTCCCGAGGTCGCGATTTTAGGCAAATCAACCCGTCTGCGACAGTTACCTAATTCTCACAAACCTTTGAATTACTCACTTAGGCTAAAGCCCGGCATAGGCAAGCGTAGGCTCCTTTGCGACAATGAGGGGAATACGAAAAAGGTCGGAGGCACGCTTTCTTTGGCGGACTATTACCTTGGGAAATGCCAAATTAAGGCAAACTAAAGGGAATTCTGCCCGTAGAGAGAAGCTGCCAGACCTTGTTGAAATTTGCTAATTGCTGGTGAACCCGATAGTTTTCGGTAAGAAGTATCTCTTATTTTTCATCCTCGATTTACCAAAGTGACCGACCGCAAAAGAGAACAAACCCACGCGATGCCCTCACTAAAGATCATTTCTAAATACAAGTCTCGTACCATGCTACACCGCCCTTACCTGTTGACCACTTTTCTAGCAACGCTGTTAATTTTTCCTCTAAATAACCACGTTTTGGGACAGGGAGTCGAAACCCTTGATTCCCAAATACAAGAACCAGGGCCGGCCGAACCGGACGTTGCCGATTCGATTGAAGATTTAGTCGATGAAGTGATGGTCGATGAGGTGGTATTTCCCCCAGCCGATGAATCGGAAGCTCCTGAACTGCCAAAAGCTGACAAGCCAGTCGCCGAGCCTACGGAAATTGAATTGCCCGCCGATCTAAACGAAATCGAACTTTCGGATGAGACGCCGATCGAGGTCGAAGTGGATGCTGACAATCCAGGACAAACCTATCTCGACCAAGCGGTCGAGATCAAAATCACCGCCAACAGCCTTAAAGACCTCAACCAAGTGATCGACCTTGTCGATACCGCGTTGGAAGAGGGGCTTGATGCAGGCAACACCGATTTTGCCGAGCAAATATTGGTTTCGAGCCTCATGCAACGTGCCGGCTCGCTATCGGGTGCGGTACTTCAGCAGCCAAATCCCGATCCGGCTCAAATGAATCGTGCCCTGCAATTGCGCATGTTTGCCCTCACCGATTTGCAACGTGCCGTTAGCTTAGACGACGATCAGTATCAAGCTTGGATGCTTATCGGTCGCTTGCAATCCTTGCCGGGTGGTAACAAAAGCGAAGCGCGTCGGGCGATGACCAAAGTGATTCAGTATGCTGAAAAAACAAAAGATGATCCCAGCGTCGAAAGCCTTTCTAAGGAGAATCTTTCGCAAGCTTTTGCCCTGCGTGGTGCCACACAACGTAACTCAGCACGTCGGCTAGCTGATTTCAATCAGGCTGTTGAACTCGAACCGGAGAAATCGGAGTACCTCATCCTACGGGCCCAAGCCCATCAAGCGGACAAAAATCCCGACCGATGCATTGCCGACTTGGACAAAGCTATCGAATTGGCACCGACCAGCGCCAAGGCCCACGAACTCAAAGCACTCGCATTGCTAATGCAAGAAAAGCCTGAAGCAGCGCTGGAAAGTTTCAATCGGGCTACGGAATTAGCTCCCGACTCGATTACGCCTTATCAGTACCGTGGTGAACTTTACAGCAAGATGGGAAAGCTCGACGAGGCGGTTGCGCAGCTAGATCGGGCAATTGAAATTGCGCCGACCAATCTTGCCTCACGTCTTGTTCGAGCCGAGCTATTGCTTGCCCTCGCTCAATCGGTTGAAAAACCTACCGAAGAGGAACAGCTAGCGGAATTAACCGAAGAAGCAATCAGTCAAGCGGCAGCCATTCGTTCAGGTCTGGCAAAAACCTATCGCCAAAAAGCACTGACTGACATTGAAAGTGCTTTGCAGGTTCGACCCGGTTTAGTACGTGCCCATGTCATGCGAGCTCGGGTTTTAACCTTGCTTGAACGCCCCGAGGAAGCTCTCAATATTTTGGAACAATTAGCAAAAGCAGCTCCGGATAACCTGGAGATTCAATTCCAATTGGCTGCCTATTATATCGACTTGGGCCGCTCGGCTGCCGCGGACCATTCGCTTACCAAAGTGCTTGAACTCGATCCTGAGAATAGCCTGGCAATTCGTTTAAGGGGGGATATGCGTTTACTCATTGGCGACCACGCCGGAGCCATCGAAGACTTTGCTATTGCCCGAGAAAAAGGGGAACTCGATGCGTCGGTTCTCAATAACTACGCCTGGACACTTGCTACGTCACCCTACGATGAAGTACGCAATGGCAAACTAGCGGTTGAACTCGCCACGGAAGCTTGCGAAGAAACCAACTACGAACAGGCGCATATCCTCAGCACGCTTGCCTCGGCCCATGCCGAAGCGGGTAATTTTGGCGAGGCCATAAAGTGGGCCGAAAAAGCAGTCGCCCGAGCCAAAGAGCTTGGCGAAGAAGACCGATACGATGGCCAACTAGAAGCTGAACTCGAAAGTTACCGCGATGGCAAACCATGGCGGGAACTCCAGCAAGAAAGTGGTACCAAAGCGGGGCCTGCAGGCGAAGAGCAACCGCTTGATTCAAATTTAAAGAATTCCGACGATGATGCATCGAGCAAAGCCGATGCAAAGGAAACTGGCGAAGAATCAGATACCAAAGACACGGAATCCCGTTCTTTGGATTTCTAAAAGGATTGAACGATATAGGGTGAACCACAAGAAGACAAAGTAAACAAAGAGCAATCAGCCCCAAGCAGTCTTATAATCTCTGATTTCTTAGGCTAGCTCAAGAAGCTTATCCTTTTTGTTCGCGGTTTATCGGCGTGCTTCATTTAGAACCCCCATGAAATAGTTGAGTTTATCACTCATCAATACGAACTCTGATACCAACCGGCAAGCTGCTCTTGATTGGCTCTATGGCAGGATCAATTACGAAACGTCCACGCCCCTTCCTTATAGTGAGCAAGGGCTCAAGCTTGATCGAATGCGCGAGTTGCTTCGTCGGCTAGGTAATCCCCAGTCTCAACTGAAGATCATTCATGTTGCAGGAACGAAGGGCAAAGGCTCCACTAGTGCCATGATTGCCGCCTCGCTCCAAACGGCTGGCTACAGAGTAGGGGTCTACAGTTCGCCACATCTTGAATGTTTTGAAGAACGAATTGCTATCGACGGCAGCCCCTGCTCAACTGAATCACTTGTCGAGCTGGTCGAACAAATCAAGCCAATTGCTGAAGCGATGGATACCGAAATGGATACCGAAGGGGAAGCGAACCCAACCGGGCCCACTTTTTTTGATCTATCTACCGCGATGGCCTTAACCCATTTTACCAATCAGAGGGTCGATGCAGTGGTGCTTGAAGTCGGTCTTGGCGGACGGCTCGATTCGACGAATGTCTGCATGCCAGTTGTTTCAGTGATTACTAGCATTAGCCGTGATCATACCCGGCAGCTTGGCGACACACTTGCCGAAATTGCTTCGGAAAAGGCGGGAATTATCAAGACAGGCGTACCGGTTGTCAGTGGTGTTGTTCAATCCGATCCAAGCCAGGTGATCCAACAAAAAGCAAAATCCGAAGGAGCCCCACTTTGGCAACGCGATAGGGATTTTTTCATCGCTCGATCGAATGAAAATTGGGAGTTCACTCTTAAAACAAATCGCGAACAAGTTTCGCTCTCAAAAATCTGCCCCGCTATGCACGGTAGTGCTCAAGCCGAAAATGCCTCGGTCGCGCTCGCAACCTTGGGGGCCTTGCGCGGACAAGGTTGGGATATTGCTTGGGAGGCGTGCCAAAAAGGGATTGCTACGGCTAGGCTACCGGCTCGTATGGAATGCTTTGCTGGTGAGCCGTTGGTCGTGCTTGATGGTGCTCACAACGAGGCGGCAGCAATCGCCTTGACCGAAGCTTTACCAAGGATCGCACCCCAGGCAACTGAACGAACCTTAATCGTCTCGATTGCTGAAGATAAAGAAGCAGAAGCGGTGCTTCGACCACTTTTGCCTCTTTTTAATCAGGTATTGGTTACCCAATTCCTAGAAAATCCTCGTGCCCGTGAGGCCAAGGCATTGGCTGAGTTGGTTGGCCAACTGATGGCCGAGCACCCAACCGACCAGAAGCCAACTATCCCTATTGTCTCGACGCCGGCAGACGCGTGGTGCAAGGCGGTCCGTGGGACCGATCCATCCGGAGTAATCGTCGTAGCAGGATCGTTCTTCTTAGCCGCCGAGGTGCGTCGGCTTATTCTCGCTAACCGTAGTGGTCAATAGAGCTGTGACAGCTAATCGGACTGCTCTTTTGTGCAAGGTGGTTTGAGCTATGACGTTCTAAACGTCAAAGAATTCATCGAATAAGTCATCGCTGAAGAGATCTTCTCCTACCATTGACTCAGCAGCGGGGGGATTGATCGTTTCAATCCGGTTATTGTGCTGCTTTGTGGATCGACCGTTGGCTGTCTCTTGTCGAACTTCGGCTTGAAGTTGTTCTACTAACGAACGAATGTGCGGGTCAGCCCAAGGAAGCAGGTCGCTTGGACGGAAGCGTGGCTTGCTTTGATAAGACGTTCCCATCCGATAGGAGTAACGTTGGACCTTATCGACAGGATTGGGAGTGCGTTCGTTCATGCCTATTTCTTCGGGCGTGGCGACGACAACAACACAACGAATTTTGCTAGCATTAACCATGGTCTTTTTCCTTAACTTCCGGATGGATGAGATATTTCGATAAGGGCCGTCCGGGAGCGATCGCTCAAGCCGAGCTGGGGGTGGCTTTGAGCAAGGACCAGGTCGCGGTGGTGGCTTAGCCAGCCGAAGCGGTGCGGGCCGCCTCGTTGGCTGAAACAACAATAAAGCACTCCGCGTGCCAAACTCTATCCCAGACAAAAATAACCAAGGGCAAGTCGTTAAAACACTGTTTTTATCGAGAAAAAAAGTTTTTTTGAATTCTGCTAGCAGTGAACACAACAGAAATCGGTTTAGAAATTTAGGCTTACCATCATGGTAATTGTTTCAAACTAACCTCGAATCATTCGGAATTCTGGGTAGATTTTTGAGAGGAGTACGATGAAGAGAATACGGAGGTAGCCAATTTAAGAATCTTCTCGGATCGAACGGCAACACTCCAAGAAATATTGCCTAGGCAATCGTTCCACCTCAGCAAACCTGTTAAAAGCAAAAAAGATGGATCCTTGTGAATCCTGTTAATCCGTGTTATCCGCGTTCTATTCTTCCGATTCAACCAAAAGCTTAACCCCTTTGGCCAAAGCTGGATCATGCCCGACTGCCGGAACGGGGGATTGGACCAATTGTTCATCGGCATCTTGCACCAAATCACGCTGCTGTCGCCATTCGTAACCGGCGATAAGTTCTTCGTCGGTTTGCGGGACTTCATTTCCTGCGTCAGGCGAGACGCCCCAGGCTGCCGACTCGGGCGTACCGGGACGACGGTGTATGTTCATCCCACTTGGCCGCCAATAACTGGCCGCGGTGATTTTTAGCATGCTGCGGCCCGCTGCAATGGGCAATAGTTGCTGAACCGTTCCTTTGCCATACGAGCGTTCTCCAACAACCTTCGCCCTGCCATTGTCTTGCAGAGCAGCGGCCACAATTTCGCTTGCGCTTGCTGTATTGCGATCAATAAGGACCGCCATGGGAATTCCTGCAAACTGGTCGGGCGACATAGCGACGTTGGTTTCTAAAACTTTACCATCGCGACCTCGGATCGAAACGATTGGTTTCCCAACCGGTAAAAAGAGATCTGCCATTTCAATGGCTGCTTGTAGCGATCCCCCCGCATTGTTGCGTAAATCCAAGACAAAACCCTGGACTCCTTCTTTTTGTAACGATTGGCAAACCTTTTTCAATTCTTCCACGGAATGATTTCCAAACGAGATGACTCTTAAATGGGCGATCTGCGGGTTGGTTTGCAAACGATAGACCGAATCCCCCTTCGCCGAGCGTCGATCACCGTACAATGAGGGAAGTTTTATAATCTCGCGGACCAATTGTATTTCAACTGGCAAGCTTGCGTCGGCATGCCGTACTGAAAGAACCAAGGGGGAACCCGCGAGTCCACGCATGCGTGAAAGAATTTCGTCGAGCCCTATCCCTGCTATCGGCTCGCCATCAATCGCCAAGATTTCATCTCCGTTGCGAATTCCCTCTTCAAAAGCGGGCGTCCCAGGTAAGGGAGGTTCTGCAACCATCAACTTGGGAAGATCGCTCGGTGTTTCACCCTGCATACGAATCTTAACGCCAATGCCCCCAAACTCTTGTCGCATCTCATCTCGCAAGGGATCAGCCCGTGTCGGTTCCATGTAAGCCGAGTGTTCGTCACCTTTATTACGCAAAACGGCAACCATACCCCGCATCGCACCCGCAAAGAGTTCTTCCTCGTCAGGTTGCTCAAGTGCCAGATCGTCGATCAAGCCATATCCCTGGCTCACATAACGGGCAAATGGATTAGGCTCGTTGCGAGATGCGCATAGTAAGCCTATTGCAATAGCAAGCAGCAAAAGTGAAAGGTTGCGGCGTGGCATAAATAACCAAGAAATCAAATAGTTAAGGACCGAGACTTGGTCTCTATTATTCGTTCCCTGATCATCGAATGCCATGCCCCGAGCGTGACTTTGTTCCGGCGAAGGTCATCCTCGACAAAAAGAAGGACTCCCTAGCAAGAGGTTATCTCTGCTTGTGGTCGGCCATTTTAGGCCCGGCGGCGCATATCTCGCAATCGCCTACGAAGTAATTCATTTTCGGCCGAAAGTGGTTCTTTCGATACAAAAGTCGTTTGCTGTGGCTCGTATCGAACCGTGGCAGGCTCGTCTGTCGGATCAAGAGATTGATTTTCGGGGGCCAAATCCTTAGGTGATTCGCTCGTAGCAAGGGACCTTGTAGCAAGGGACACTAATTCGAGAACCTCGGCAAGCTGCTCTGCTTTACTTTCTGTTTTTGCAAGAAATGGAGTCGCTACTGGATGGCGAATTGTTGATGGTCTTGCTTCGACTCGACTCGGTTCGACAGCCGACACCGACAATTCGATTGGCACATCGACTAAGATCTCATCTTGAACGTCTTGTGTAGAGACGAAGCAACGCCTCGCACTACCCATCAGCAACATCGGAAGCAGCGTTAAGTTCATCATCAAACCGACTGCTGTGAACAAGACCAAGAAACTCGCCAGCTGATACAAAGGCGTAATCGAGCAGAGCACCATCGGGACGATACTTGCGATCAACACAAGGGCCGATTCGAAAAGTGCTGGTGCCGCTTTCTTATAAGATGCTTCAAGTGCTTCGCGATGATTCGATGAATCTTGATAAGACAATTCATACCAATTCAAAAAATGTAGCGTCCCCATAAGGGATATTCCCATCGCCCCACCAAGAGACAACAACAAGCCAACACCGATTGGTTGATTCAACATATCGGCCATGCCAAGCACCACTGCCACAGCTGCCAAAGTGGGAAGCAAAACAAAGAGACCTGCAAGTGAATGATTCCAGCGAGCAATCGCTAAGCAGGCGATCACAATTACCGTGATCAACAAGCTCAACTGCAAGCTTCGAGATAGCCCAAAGTTAACGAAAGTCGGATCCAATGACACCGAGGGACTTACCAGATCGCTCTTACCAAATTGCTCGGTAAACCAAGCCAAATCACTACCTGCGAGATGATTCACGCTGATGAGGGATCGACTCGGATCCGTGCATTCAACGGAACTAATCCCCCTTGCCACAAAAAGGGACATTCCCAAGCAGACGACGCTCAACAACCCGACTTGGCTAAGCGAACGAGGCTGAGATAGCCAATTGCCGATCGCATCAAACGGAGGATACTGCTTTGGTATACACGATTGGTTTCCGTAGTGGATGCCCTTTGATGAAAAATAATCTAGCGAAGCTGGCAAAAGCATGTTCATAAGCGTGGCGCCAATTGCAATGCTTATTGCTAAGAAAAGCCCAAATCGTTGAATAACAATTCCCTCGTCTGCCATTAAGGAAACGAAACCGACCGAAATGCAAAATAAACCAAAGAGAGTTGGTTTCCAAAACAAAGCAAAACAACGGCTTGCCGTTGCGGAAATCTCTTCGCAATGTTCTCGATCACCATAATGCTTGACGAAATAGATCGAGCTTGCCACCACAATGGCAAAAACAAGCAGGGGAAACCCACTGAACAGATTGCTCGGATTAGGATCTCCCATAAGCATCGTGCCGTAAGACACTACCGCCAAACTCATTGTGGCTGCTGCAACGCCTAGGAACATCACAATCGCTGTTAATTTTTCCTCTCGCGTCGCACGATGAACCACTAGCATGCCCAGCAACATGGCTAAGGGGGTAAGGCGTGAAAGAAGTAACCAGCTTTGCTGTTGCATCGCCGCTATCTCGATAAAATCTCCACCGAGGTGTAACGAGGACGAGGCTATGCCACACTCGCTGGCTATCTGACGAATTCTTTCGATAACTTGGTTCGCTAACCGCGGGCCGCTAGCAAGCTTTGGCGAGACATATGCAACGAGGCAGACCGGCAACTCAGCTTGGTCCGCTTGGGTTTTTGTATCGGTATACTTTTCAAGCCGAGGAAACCAAGGCCAACCTGCTTCGGCAACCAGGCCCGACAGCTTTTGGCGAAGTAGTCTTGCTTGCTCTGCTTCGATTCGATCGGCTGAAATCGCATCGGTTGCGTTCGTCGTCCAACTAATTAATAGATGTTGGTCATTCGACTTCTCTTGGCCATCAGCCGTAAGACGCGCCGATGCATGCCAATCGTTTGGCTTGTAAGCCATGCTTTGCAGAGCATGTCGAGCACCATTTGGCACCATGGCTAAAAGGGCGACGGATACCAAACCGATCAAAAATCGGTACGAGAGGCCTCCCACCTTACGCCGAAAGAATGGGGCTTCTTCGTTACCGATCTTGTTAGCAACCCACCCACCTAGCGCGCTATTTCGCTTCGCATGGCACATTGGTTGTTCGGAAGAAGTCGGTTCAGCAGGCATGCTAGGCACGCTCTAAAAGGGCATTGGAATAGGTATCGCAAAACAACTCACACAAGTTTGGCCTACCAAAAGTACTCCGCACCAAACGTGTAGCCACGATAGAAAACATCGCCCGAAACGCCTGCAAGATGCATTTGGCCATCGAATGAAATTTCATTCGGTGCAAGTGCCATACTCGTAACGTATAGAAGTTCATACCCAACACGTAGCGACACGTTAGGTCGTAAGTGGTATCGAGCCGTCACGCCAGCTTGCAGCAAGTAACTAAGTGAGTTTTCATGCCCTTCGTTAGCAAATCCGTCAATTGTGCTTCCAACTGGCAGATCATTGAAGTTGAGATTCGACGTCGAACGGGCATCGTTGACATACATACCATGCTTAGAAAAGAGCGAGATATTCCAACGATCGGTTTCATAGGTCAGTCCATGCCCAAACTGCACACCGAACATGTTATTGCTCGATCGAATGTTCATTTCACCCGAAGTACCAGCATCGATCTGAACAAGCCCCTCGGCTAGCCAATCGAAATCTTCTTGTAATTCAAAATAGCGAAGGCCCGCTAAATAGCTTTGGGTCCATCCGCTGGCAGCGCGGCGTGTCCATTCGCCATCGGGACCCAATTGCATTTGGTCCTTACGCATCCGTTGCGTTACGTTGTAATTCCATTCAAAACTATTGAAGTGACTACTGTACGTGTAGCTCATATCGTTGGCTAAATCGAACGAAGAAAGAGTACCACCTTTCGTTAATTCTTGGGGAACTTGCAAGGTACCGTTGCCCGCTGCGGTAATCGCACCACGGTCTACCCATTCGGCACCACCCAACACAATCATCTCAGCCGTATGATCGCGATTCTTTTGATCTCGGAATAGAAAACGACCAAGGGCAAGACGGGCCGAACCATCAGCATCGGGACTACTTTCGCCTAGTTTACGATCACGAGTTCGCAGTTGTTCAATACCCGAATTGGATTCGAAAACCAACCGACGCCCATCGTTGTCCCAAGTGCGAGTCATGACGACCGCATCGAGGTCGGCATACCACAAACCTCGTCGCAGCCAAGTGCCGGTGCTTTCGAGCGTAGCAGGATAGTTGGTGTGCAACGCTAGGTTGTCAGTAAGCGGCGATCCATCGGTAAATACCGACGACAAGGTTTTGTAACCCGTTTCTTCACCTTGGATAACGGTTCCGGCTGGAACCGACTCTTGGGTGATGTACCCGTCGGGATCAACCGCGCTATAGATTTCCTCACCTGGCAAAGGTGGTGCGGCGGTTGGCATCAATTGAGCCACGGCACTTGCTGTCGTGAGCATCGCCAAGGCGAAGCCCCCCAGCGTGCGGAAAGTCATCGGCATATTAGTTACTGATCGAATCATTTTGGCCACGGTTGTTCTCCTCCGAGCACGTCGAATGCACCCCTAAAGGTCGTTTTTGGCGGAAAATGCCAACTTTCGAGCCCTTGGGGCACCCCCCAGCGGGTGGCGACATAATATTCGCCTAGGGACAACATCGGCCTCCGATCGCCCTCAGTACAGGAATTACCAGCAAAACCGCCAGAATAGGCACATTCATTAAAAACCGCCTATCTTTACAGTAAGGTCAGGACCCCTTAACTGCGATAGTTTGGAGTTGGCCTCCTAAGACCGGTGGAGTCAAAACGCTCTCACGGTAGAATACGGTGGCTGTTTGCAGCGTGATGCCTTTCTCTTGCAGAAGCGTGTGCTAGCTCAGACCGATGCTGGATCGCCCAATCAGGTTTTTGGGGAGGTGGTTTGGTAAAGGTTGGTACTACCAACAGCTTGAACAACTCCAATTCCAAACGCCTAGCGTATTCCTCCGATCACCGAGCCCCTAGCGATGTCCGTGGATCCCTATTCACTTTGCCCCTGTGGAAGTGGCAAAAAGCTAAAGTTCTGCTGCTCTGACCTCGTAGCCGATCTCGAAAAAATCCACCGCATGATCGAAGGAGATCAGCCGCGTGCTGCGTTAGCCCACATTGAACAGACGCTTGCTAAGTCGCCCGAGCGTGGCTCCCTGCTCGACATGAAGGCGATGCTTGAGTTGTCGCTCGAAGAATACGATGCGGCTCGGACCACAATTGCTAAGTTCACCGAAGTCGATTCGCAAAACCCCGCCTCGTTTGCCCAGCTAGCGGTCCTAACCGCATCACAAGAAGGGGGAAGTGCTGCGGTCATTCCTTTGCAGCGATCGCTCGAGCTTCTTGCCGAAGAAATGCCTGCCCGTGTCTTACAAGCAATAGGTGCTGTCGGCCAAGCCTTGCTCATTGAAGGCAATCTTGTTGCCGCTCGTGCGCACTTATGGCTCTATCAAGGCATTGCTGGCAAAGAAGATACCCGGGCTATGGAATTACTGGTTCGCCTTAACCAATCGGCAAGCTTGCCCCTCTTGCTGCGTGATCATCTTTATCTTCGGGAACTCGTTCCTGGTCACCCTGCCGAAGCAGAACACGACCTTGCTCAGATTCTTGCGAGCCGAGGCCAATGGGCGCGTGCTGCCGAACAGCTTGATAAGCTTTTCAGCCAGCACCCCGATTCACCCGGCCTGTGCTACAACTGTGGCCTAGTTCATGGTTGGTTAGGAGATGTTGATAAGTTTGTTGCCGGTTTACGAGCTTTTGCTCGGCTGACATTTGATGATCCGACGACAACCGATGATGCCATCGAAGCCGAGGCAATCGCCCAGCTACTCGATATGGAACAAAGTGGCGAGACTACCAAAGTGGTCCGTACGGATTTCCCCGTCAGTGACGAAGAAGCTCTTACCGATAGGCTTTTAAAAGACAAACGAACGGTTCAACACCAGCTAGATGCCGCCGAGCTGTCGGCCATCGAAGGACCGCCACCACGATCAACTTGGTTGCTGCTTGATCGGCCGCTGCCAGAAACCGGCGTCGCGATCGAACCCGAACAAGTCCCTCGTATGCTCGGTTTTTTGTCGTTCTTCGGACGACAGACCGATCGGCCCGAACGTCTCGAACTTATTGCCGAACGGGGCGATGATCTTACCGCAGGTCATTATTCCGAAGCCCTTAAGGTAGCTGCTGACCTTGGTGGCGAGGCGCTTGGACCAGCGAGCGAGGGAGTTGTTACTGGCGAAACAGCCTCTTCGGATCCGATACTCAACACCCGTTGGCACTTCCCTGCCGACACACCACCTAAACACCGACGCGAGCTTCTGATAGCAGAACGAAAACGAGTATTATTGGAATCTTGGCCCCAAATAGCTCGGCCAGCGCTATCGAATAAAAGCCCCGCCGAGGCGGCGCAGGAGCCTGAACTAAGGCTACCTTTAGCGGCGACACTGTTGGTACTTCAGCAAGCGACGACTGGTGTCGGTAACGAAGTCTTCCAGCAACTACGCGATCAGCTTGACATGCCACAGCCTGTGCCGGTCAACCCAAGCGAAGTTGAGATCGACCTCTTGCCACTTGCTAGGGTCGGTCGTGCCGATCTAACCAAGGCAGGCGACCAAGAGCTGTATGGACTTTACGAACGAGCCGTTCTAGCTGGTGCAAATGAAATTGTGCATGCTATTGCCAAGGTTGTTGTTGATCGTCCTACCTCGGCTGAACTGTTCCCGCGTGAAGACTTATACTATCGCCTGATCTCACTCGAACAAGAACCTGACCAAGCAATGCTATGGGTCGATCGCGCCCGATCGGCAGCCGATGCAGAAGGGAAAAGCAATGCGACTTGGGACATCTTGGAACTTGAGCTTCGTGTCATCAACGGGGAAATGGAAGAAGCGAATCGCTTGATCCAACATCTACGGACCGAACACCTAAACGAGCCTGGTATTGCTGAGCAACTTTATCAATTGCTCTACGCCCTCGGAGCCGTTCCGCCTCCCGGCGAACCTGGCGCGGGGCAACCGTTACACCCTAGCCAAAATCCCGCTAGTTCGATGCCAATCCAAAGTGGTGAAGGAGTTTCGGCAGGCGATCCAAGCTCGAAGCTTTGGACTCCCGGTGATGATTCCTCTAGTGGTTCGTCGGGCGAGAAAAAGATATGGACGCCTTCTTGAGCGGCAATGCCTCGTCGCAGATACCGTCTGAACCTATGTCGCGTGCACTAACGTTAGCTCGGCAAGGTGAGGGTTTGGTCGAGCCGAATCCAATGGTTGGCTGCGTCATCGTATCGGGCGATTCGGCTGAGTGTGATCGGGTGGTTGGCGAAGGATTCCATCAGCAATTCGGCGGCTCTCATGCCGAAGTCAACGCTTTGACGATGGCGGGTGTCAAAGCACAGGGGGCCACCGCCTATGTTACGCTCGAGCCTTGTTGTCACACAGGCAAAACGCCACCTTGTACCGAGGGACTAATCGAGTCGGGCATCGCGAAAGTCGTAATCGCTTGCGAAGACCCCAACCCACGAGTCCACGGCAAAGGAATTGTCCGGCTTCGCAAAGCAGGAATTGAATGTGTGGTAGGTGATGGGCAGCGCGAAGCCAAGGCAATACTTGCTCCGTTTCGTCGGCTAATGCTTGAGGGCCGCCCTTGGGTTATCGCCAAATGGGCAATGTCGAAGAATGGAAGGATCGCCACTCCCGCCGGCAAAAGCCCCTGGATAAGTGGCGAAACTTCACGCCGAATTGTTCACCAGCTTCGTGGTCGGGTCGATGGCGTGCTGGTTGGTGCGGGTACGCTGCTCGCGGATGATCCAATGCTTACCGCCCGACCGGCTGGGGTACGTACCCCGTTGCGAATCGTATTGGCCGACGACCGACCTTTGCCAGAAGACTGTCAGCTCTTTCAGACGGCCCGAGAGACTCAGCTTGGTCCGGTATTGTTAGCAGTTGGGCCAGATTATCCAAGCGTATCTATCAAGAAGCACTTACAGATGGGTGTGGAAGTATGGCATTATGGTAAGCCTTCGTCCGTCTCTCCAGCGGCTCAGTTACTCGATGAGCTTGGCCGACGCCAGATGACAAACCTATTGGTCGAAGGGGGTGGCAAGCTGCTTGATGCTTGGTTCAACGAACAGCTCATCGACGAAGCACACGTCTTTATCGCTCCACAGACGATAGAAGGTGATTTGCCTTTAGGCCCCGGTGCTGGTCTGAGCATCGAGGCATTAGCAAAGCATTTGGATCTTGCGCCAGTCACCATCACCCAATCAGGTGATGACATTTACCTACAAGGTAGGATGCGTCGCGATGCACCTTGATTGCGGAGGGTCAGCATGACGGTTGTCCCCTCGGGGGTGCTGAAGCAACCGACTGATTTCCCCACAGTCCCTATAGTAGACCCTAGGCTAAAGCCTATTGGCGGAGGACATTCGTACTTGGTTGCGCCATCTGTTGTGCTGGTGGGGATTCGACCTGACGGGTCCAACCAAACGGGGTGCGGGGCGATTGGAACAGTTGGTTCCAAAGCTGCGTCATGCGACTATTGATCTGTGCACCCGCTAAGTCAAACGTATAGACCGTTCGACTTTGATCGGGGTTATGCACTTGCATGGCAATTGGCAACATCCGGTCTTTGTCGAGCATGAGTTCGACGTAACGGTAGTTGGCCGCATCGGTCTGCCGTTTGGGTGCGGCAACGATTCGTATTTGATTCTTAGCCGAGCGATGATCGATCCGCATCCAATAGCGTTTTTTGAGTTTCTCTGCCTCGGCACCGAAGAGGAAGGGCAACGGCCCATCGACAATGCTCTTGCCTTGCATCTCGGGGGGGATGGGTCGTTCGACGAGCAGTTTTTGTTCGGTTTTGTATTCAAAGACCGATTTACCATCGCAAACCCAGCGTTCTCCGATGATGTTAGGGTTCACAAGGTATTGTTTGGACTTGGCATCCCAGGCTTTAACTTCATTGATTTGAAAGCTTCCTTTGTCGGGCTGCTGGTAGCTAAGTTCGCCCGACTCATCGTTCTTGTATTGGTCTTTACCTGGTCCAAAGACAGGATCGTAGACAAGCCTCGTAAAATCGCAGTGGAAGGTTTGAATTTGCCCGCTCTGCTGTTCCCATTGGTCGAGCACTTGATTGAGGAACGTTTGCTCAATCGTATTGAGCTTAAACCCTTCGGGTACAAATGCCTGCTGGGAAGCAGCCGGCTGCTGGGCAACCGTCTTTTGGATAACCAGAGAGAGCGCAACGAATGCGACGGCGAGACAGGCGATTCGAGACAAGCGTACGAAGTGCGTTTTCAGCATCTGTTTAGCTTCCATGCTAAGACAAGCGTCTGAGGATTGGGGAATGGGGATTTAGGGGGCTTGGGCGTCGGTTGCTACGTTTTTTCTTCGGTAGCTACTTCGATAGCCAAGCGTGTAGGATTTTGAGCATAGCACGAAGGGAGAAATCCCCCTATGCCGGTCCGCGAGTTGCATTCAAACTAAGTAAACTGCCAAATAAACTGCTAGCAGCCTTTGGCGACAAGTCGGTGATACTGTACAAAAGAGTAGTTCCAATCGGCAAAGATTGGAAGAAGAAATTTTTGTCGACCTTTCTGCCCAGCACCTTCGCCTCCAATCGGG